>CADCPE010000023.1 GCA_902803275.1 uncultured Erysipelotrichaceae bacterium | reverse complement strand
TCTTCGGCAGATGACTACATCGCTCTGGCAAAGCAGACACCAGGCATCAATGCGTTTGTCGTTGATATCAAGGACTGCTACATCGACACGCAGCTTGCCTATGAATCGCCGACAGCTCAGCAGTACGCTCCGTCGACCTACAATATTCCAAACACCTATGAGTCATACAGGAACAATATCGGAAAACTGAAGGATGCAGGATATTATCTGATCGGCCGCATCACGGCTTTCAAGGATGACAGTTTTGCGATCGACAATCCTGATGAAGCTTTGATGTACAATGGCGATCTTTACAGCTACGGTTCGGTAAAATGGCCAAGCATCTATTCACGCAGGATGTGGGAATACAATGTGGCTCTGGCTCTGGAAGCGGTCAGAGAACTCGGTTTTGATGAGATCCAGTTTGACTATGTCCGTCTTCCTGAAGATGTGGAAGATGTTGAACTGCGGAATGTCTATGACGAGACAAGAGCACAGGGTGTGACCAATTTCCTTAGATATGCGAGTGAATATCTGCACAACGCTGGTGCCTATGTTTCAGCCGATGTATTCGGCGAGACAAGCGGCGATTCCGATTCGTCATTCTCGGCTTTTGTTTCCTACTACGGACAGTTCTGGCCGGCCATTTCCAACGCGGTCGATGCGATAAGTTCAATGCCTTATCCTGACCATTTTGCGGCTTATTCCTACGGCATTGCAGAACCTTGGAGCAATCCGGGAACGCTGATGTATTCCTGGGGCAAGGCAACATACTATGCGCAGGAAAACACCTATGACAAGGCCAAATGCCGTACCTGGATCATGGCTCAGAACTCTGATCCTTATGATGTGGTCTATGACAGCAGCGCCATCGCCGGACAGATCGACGGTCTGCGCAGGGCTGGCGTTGATGATGGATATCTGACCTGGAATGCTGCAAGCAGTCTGTACAAATACGAACAGTACACTAGCGTGCTTGACTGATCTTTCTGATAATAAAGGTCACAGGAGAAAAAGGTTTATCCTGACGATAGGTTTCAGTAATCTGAAACCTGTTTTTATTTATGTAGTCAGTCAAAAGATAGTATTCATCAAGACCGCCTTTCTGTTTCAGATAGAAGGTGATCACGATATAGCCGTTTTCTTCCAGCAGCTCATAGGCTTTTTTGAAAGCTTCCAGGGTGGTATCAGCGCTGGTGATACTGGATCGATCGCTTCCCGGAAGATAACCAAGATTAAAGATAAACAGTCTGACCTTTTCTTTGATGTATTTTTCAACATTGGCGTGACTGTCATTGATCAGTACGACGTTGTCATAGCCCCTGATCCTTTCTAGGGTGTTGTTTATTGCCTCTTTTGAGATATCAAAAGCGTAGACCTTCTTTGACAGCCCTGCAAGCAGGAAAGTATCGTTTCCGTTTCCGGCTGTCATGTCTGCGGTTATATCGTCCTTGCTGATAAGAGATCTGATGTATTTATGAACGAAGGTATTATTATTCATATTTCTTACCCTGCCAGGTATCAAGTTTGCGCATCAGCTTGTCGATGTCATTGAGGATGGTGGTCTTGTTTAACAGCCACATAGGAGCGATGAGATCTTCCTTGATCGGATCACCGGTCAGTCTTTGCACGACTACTTCCGGTCTTAGCAGTTCCAGCTGCTTTACGACGAGCTCTATGTATTCCTCTCGGGAGATGAGACTGTAATTATGCAGTTCATGCATCCTTGCCAAAGCTGTATTCCTGATGATGTGAAGCATGTGGATCTTGATGCCGTCAAAAGGCAGATGGGAAATATCTTTAACCGTTCTGAGCATCTGTTCCTTGTCTTCGAAAGGCAGGCCGTTCATGACATGAACACAGACTCTGATGCCTGTCCTGTCAAGGCGATGCAGGGCATCCCTGAAATCTTCAAAACTGTATTTTCTGTTGATCAGTTCACCGGTCCTGTCGCTGGAAGACTGCAGGCCCAGTTCCAGCCAGACAGGTTTATACTTGCTAAGGCCGTCAAGATATTCTATGACATCATCTTCCAGGCAGTCACACCTTGTGGCTATCGCTATCTCAGCAACTTCGTCCAGGCTGACGAACGGTTCGATCATTGCCTTGATCTTTTCTAGAGGCCCATAGGTATTGGAATAAGCCTGAAAGTAGGGGATATACAGAGTGTTAGGCCACTTTCTGTCCATGACTTTCTTGTTTTCAAGATACTGATCAAATATGTCTTTTTCTCTTGCGAGGTTTGAGTCTCCTGAACCGGAAGAAGAACAGAAGATACAGCCGCCATATCCTTTTTTCCCGTCACGGTTGGGACAGGTAAAACCCGCATCCAGGATGACCTTGGATACCTTGCCGTGATATCTGCTTTTCAGGTAATAGTTGAAGGTGTGATAACGCTTCTCATTAAAAGAATAGGGGAAGAGGTTTTCCATACTTAAATTGTATTATAAGTCATCTCCTAAAAATCGTTTTCAGGAATTATATGGATCCTTTAGAGCAACGAAAGTCGATCGGATATGGATAAGGTAGCAAATAACTGAATCATTTCCGTTTCAAAAGCAAACAGATCTATGAAGGCCATTGATAAAAAAGCTTGGGATCACTATACCCAAGCAATGTCAAAATACCGGTATCATCAGCAGACCAGAACATCTAAGCTCTTGATCAAGGCGATGAATATAGATGTCATCTCAGATCAGGGTCTTCATAGACTTGTCTGCACCTTTTTGTCTACTTATCCAATAGTTTCAGTTCTCCGTTTTTCAGGATGTAGTCTTTTCCTTCTTCCGGGAAGACCTGAATACTGTCAACGGGATTCAGCCTTTCGGGATCCTTGGAGTGTACAGCAACAACGCTCTTTGCGCCGATCTGTTTCACCAGATATGCCAGCTGATTGGGGTAGGCATGGGAGAAGGAATAGAGATTGCTGTAGCTGAAGAACTGCCAGCTTAGTTTATCCAGCATGTTTCGCATGACTCTCCAGGCCTTCTGGCCTTCGACCAGAGGTTCGCCGAAGAGATGGAAATACTTTCCTTCGATTCCGTCGAAGTCCGTCAGAGACAGGATATTGCGGTAACTGTTCTGCAGCAGGTATCTTTCCGGTGCTTTCCTGATCTCGTCGGCAGAGACCACTTCCCAGTCTTTTTCCATCTGTTCCTGGTATTCAGGGATCACACTGCTGTCGATATGGCAGATCGCAG
>CADCPE010000022.1 GCA_902803275.1 uncultured Erysipelotrichaceae bacterium | reverse complement strand
TTATTCAAGATACGGCAAGGAAATCTATATTGCCGCAAAATCTGGCGTTCCTGACCCGGAAATGAACCTGGCATTAAGATCAAAGATTAAGGAAGCTAAGGCCAACCAGGTTCCTGCAGATGTTATTAAAAGAGCTATTGAAAAGGCTAAAGGTGGTTCAAATGAATCTTATGATTCATTACGTTATGAAGGATTCGGTCCGGGCAGTGCAACGATCATCATCGACTGTCTTACTGACAATTCAAATAGAACGGTTGCTGCAATGAACCAGTGCTTCAACAAATCACACTGCAAGATGGGTGTCAAAGGTTCCGTATCATTCAACTATGACAATCTGGGTGTCCTTTCATTCAAATACGAGGATGAAGACACAATGCTGGAAAAGCTCATCGAAGCTGATGTCGATGTCAATGATATCGAAGTCGAAGATGGTGAAATGACAGTTTATGTTGCACCAACTGATCTGCATAAAGCTCAGGAAGCTATTGATGCTTTAATTCCGGATTGTGAATATGAGGTCTGTGCAATCAAGATGCTTCCTCAGGAGTATGTAACACTTGAAGACGAGCACGACAAGGAAATGTGGCAGAGACTTCTGAACCTTCTTGATGAAGTAGAAGATGTTCAGGAAGTATTCCATAACGTTGAAATGTAAATCAAAAGGAGATGTAAATCTCCTTTTATGATGCGTTTATTCAGTTTCACAGCTGATGACGACACCTTTTCTTTCCATGTAGTAGCTGCATAGGCCTCTGGCTGGAAAGATGAGGATCTTAGCATCAGGGAATTCATTTAGAACAGCCTGCTTGAGGTTTTCGGCAGCCGTTTCATTTTCCACGTGGGTTATTACCGCTTTGCCGCCGGCGTATCCGGCTTTTTTCATGTCATCCAAAAGGACCTTGCATCTTTTTTTCTCACCTCTTATCTTACCTGTGACATCGATCTTTCCTTCTTCACTGGCAGTTCCGATAATGATGATGTTAAGAACGCTTATCATTCCCGCTACCGCTTTGTTTACACGCCCATTCTGAGCAAGGTTATGCAAGGAGAAGAAAGAGAAGAATAATCTGGTCTTCTTGAGATACTGCCTGATCTGGACATCAATGGATGTGAAATCCAGTCCCTGATTGATCAGTTCTCTAAGCTTATATAGAGCCAGTATCTCTTCGGCGCCGGTAGACAGTGAGTCGATAACCGAGATCTTTGCATTTTTGTGTTCTTCTTTATACATTTCTGCTGCAGAAAGAGCACTGTTGTAGGATCCTGACAAGGCGCTGGTTATGGTCAATACGAATATTTCATCAGCTCCTTCAAACTGCTGCAGCCAGGAATCGATCGAAGGACACGATGTGAATGAACGGTCATTGTATTTCTCAAGATAATCCAGCATAGACTTGATATCAAGATCAGGATCATCAGAAAAGCTTTTTTCAGCGGTATAGATCTTTAAGGGAACAGTCTTAAAAGCAGCCTGATCAAGACTGTAAAGATCACAAGAAGAGTCTGCAACGATTCTCATAGTAGAATACCTCCTTTAACCATTTATCTAAATTGTATGATATTAAACCTCATGTTAGAATTAACAAAAAGATCAGAAATGCCTTAAATGATACATAAAGACTGAAAGTGTAACATCAATGAAAATCAAAACAGTAGTAAACAATAGAAAAAAGGAAACCAGAACCGCAATTACGGAAGCTATTCTTGATGAACTTGAGAGAAAAAAAGATTTTACCAAGATCAAAATAACTGATGTGATAAAGATTGCCGGTGTATCACGCATGACTTTCTATCGCTATTATGAAAATCTTTATGATGCCTTATGTGACTATCTTGATATGATCGTCAACGGCTATATGATAGAGGGAGGAGAACTTCGTGATCCAAGCGTATTCATGAAGCTTGAACATATTGAGTTTTCCCTGAAGTACTTTGACGGTTATTCAAGATATTTCATGATCCTCAACTCTCACGGCCTTTACAGCATCCTGATCGATGCGGTTAATGAATATATGATCAAAAATATTCTGCCGCGGAAAAAACTGCACATGTATGAGCTATACGCCTACGCGGGCGGTCTGCTTAATTCGTTCCTGAAGTGGGAAGAAGACGGCAAAAGGGAAAGCGCTCATAATGTGGCGCAGATGATCTATCGTCTTTTCAACAATAACGAACAATGATCCTGATCTATTAATGAGAAGGGATTTTTTTAAAAAAAGTGTTTTTAATGCGCTTACATTTTAAAACTCTTTTTTATTATGAGAAATCAGTGATAAAATATGCAGGTATGAATTTCAGAAATATTTCAGACTGGCTGAAAAGCCATGGCAGAGATATCATAACGGATCTTTCCGTATTTTTCTTTATCCTGCTGTATTTTGAAATGATCCTGTATTACCAGCTTCATTCATCTTTGGCTGGTTTTACGATCTGGAATGTGCTTTTTCTGATTCCGGAAGCTTTCGTTCTGACAAGCCTGACAGGATGGTTTTCCGATAGGAAGATAATAAACGGTCTTATCAAAACGTTTCTGATATTTATTGTTTCTCTCTTTTATATAGTAGACCTTATCTATTTCAAGACTTTCGGATCGCTGCTTTCCGCATCGATGCTTTCGGCCGGAGGGAATGCCGTTACCAATTTCTGGTGGAGCATCACCAATACGCTGTCAGAGAATGCACTGACCATCTTTCTGCTGGAAATTCCGACAGTTTTGATGTTTATAGTTTCTTTCGCTCAAAGAAGGATAAATGTTCATCACAGTGTTATCGACAGAGTTGCGCTTTTTGCACTGTCGTTCATGATCTGGCTGCTGGTCGTTTCTTTGCTTCCGATTGCCG
>CADCPE010000021.1 GCA_902803275.1 uncultured Erysipelotrichaceae bacterium | reverse complement strand
CTTCAAAAAACCCCTTAAATAAAGGATTATCTGTGTTTTTCCACCTTTCAACATGCTGTGGAATATCCTAAAATGTGGATGTGGAAAGTCATGTACCATGTTTGTTCGTTGAAACGAAGTTTTTCGCTTTTTCCCACATTATCAACAGCAATATGGTGCATGATTATGTAAGAGTTTTCAACATTGAGAAATATCCACGTTTTTATGCAGAAAACAGGCATTTTTCAAGTATTTTTCCTTTGAATTATTCAGATTATTTAAAAGATCGCAGAATGATTTTTAATATATCAATCCAGGTATCATGTTATTGCCTCTTGAGAGTATTTATCCTAAAAAAACGCTATCATATTAAATATTAGAAGATCTGCAAAAAATAAAGAAAATCATATTTGAAACAGACGATATCCTCAAACAAAAAACAAGCAAAGACCTTAATCACTAATATACAAGGAGAAAAGCATATGAGATCCATAAAGACAACCAAAGCAACCATATTGACGCTGATGATGCTGACCTTATCGGCCTGTGCAGGGATGACAAACGAATCAGTAAACAGGAAATACGACGGCAGACTTAAGATCGAGGATGGCATGGCACTTCCGATGCTGACCTATTCTGCCCCATCTGTCGACAACAAGGAAAGCGATATCCTGCGCTTCTGTGTCTATGTCGAGACCGATCACGATACCGACGCAGACGGCAAGGACGATCTGGAAAAGGTGTTTATCCAGCTTCCGAAAAGCGCTGCACAGGGGAAATATAAAGCAGCCGCGATCTATGATCCGACGCCTTATACGACCGGTACTGTAGATAATATGGATGCACTGCTGGAATCCGCTTTCGGTGAAAATACTTTTGACAAGACAAAACTCTACAGATCGGGTGCGAAAAGAGAGAGTCTTGGATCAAGCGATACTTTGACAGCCGCTTTAAAAGCCGATCAGTCGGAGTGGATCTATAAAGTTCCGGAAACGGATCAAGCGGGCTATTATTCAATGAATCTCTATGATTACTATCTGATCCGCGGTTTTGCGATCGTTCTCAGTGGAGGGATCGGTACCTACGGTTCAGAAGGTTATATGCTGTGCGGGACTGACCTGGAAAGAGACGGCCACAAGGCAGTCATTGAATGGCTGACCGGAAACAGAAGAGCTTTCACTGATAAAGAAAACAACATCGAGATCAAGGCCGAGTGGTGCAACGGCAACGTTGCGATGACTGGTGGTTCCTATGGCGGAACGCTGCCTTATGAAGTTGCGACTACAGGTGTTGAAGGTCTTAAGACGATCATCCCGGTTGCAGGGATCGCCAACTGGTATGAATATACCAACTCCCAGGGCGTGGCGACTACTGCATACCCACATTATACAGAGACCCTCTCCGCCATGAATGGCGCATCGGCGTTCAAAGACGATGCCTGGCTGATACCGGACCTGGACTATATCGCCTGGTTAAGACAACAGAAGGCCGATGAAGAAAAAGCCAACGGCAATTATGATGAGACCTGGGCGGCTCTGGATTATTCAAGAGCTTATGAAAAGATAAACTGCAGTGCGCTGATCGTTCACGGACTAAACGATTTCAACGTCACAACGACTCAGAGCTACCTGATGTATCAGGCTTTCAAGAAGGCTAAACAGAACGTCAAAGTCATCCTGCACCAGGACGGTCACAACCATCTCTTCGGCAAAATGATCAATGATACGCTTTTTGATGAAATGGTCAATAAATGGCTATGTCACTATCTGTATGGTGTCGACAACGGCATAGAGAAACTGCCAGAGATCAGCGTTCAAAGCAACATTGATGCCCTGTTTTCGTATAGAGAAGCCTGGGAAGATCTAGAGCTAACTTCATACAGGCCTGAAGGACAAGCCGGTGAATACCTGATCCAATCCAGGAACCTGGATGATGCTGCCAAGGCGATTGCAGACGAAACTTTTGCATGGGACGGATATTATCGTGATCTTGACAGCGAAGAAGCGGCTGTCTATGAAATACCGTTGCCGGAAAATGCTGTCATATCAGGTATTCCGGAGATACATGTCCGTCTTTCAAGCGAAGATACAGACAAGGATAATCTGATGGTCACAGCCATTCTTATGGATGAAACGAAAGAGGGAAGCGCATTTGAAGCTTATATGGTAAATGAAGACTATGCCGAACGCATCCCGGTCAAAACGACCGGTACCTATGAATTCGGGGAAGGACACGAACCGGGAAAGATCAAGGAGTTTGTGAAGTCTTACACTTACTGCAAAGCCTTTGCCTATGGCTGGATGGATCTGCTGGATTCGGAAGCAGAAAAAAATCCGACTCTGGATACAAAATGGCGCACAGCCAAAAAGGGCGAATACAGCGACTACAAGATCGTGATGACACCATGTGAATACAAGCTTGAAGAAGGTCACGTTCTCAAACTGTATCTGTTTGCCCAGGATCCTGTCCGCAGCAGGAGAGATGATTCAAAAAGCGGAGGTGTTGATCTTGCCAAGAAAGACGAAGTCTATTCCTTCAAGATCGACAACACCTCTGTTGAGGTCTTCCTGCCGCTTAGATAGGATCATAAAATCGGATTGAAGAAGAGCGTAAAGTATTAGATAATTTTCCTATGAGAAGGATTCAGAAATGCATAATCACAAACATCTGTCTGATATATAAAGAAGACAGGATACTGGTGATAGATCGCAAGAAGAAAGACTGGCCGGGGCTGACTTTTCCCGGGGGCCATGTAGAAAAAGACGAGAACTTCCATGATTCAGTGATCAGAGAAGTTAAAGAGGAAACCGGACTCACGATAAGAAAACCCGTCCTTTGCGGAATAGAAGAATTCAAGACCAAGGATGAAGACAGGTATATAATGCTGTACTACAAGAGCGACAGGTTTTCCGGAAAGATCAGATCTTCCAAAGAAGGAGAAGTGTTCTGGATAAACAGAGCAGATCTTAACAAATACAAACTCTCCCTGGATCTCAAGAGGATCCTTAAGGTCATGGAGTCTGAAGATCTGAGTGAAATAATCTACTATGAAAAAGACGGTAAGTGGCTGTCAAAAATCGTCTGAAGCAAACATAAACCACAGTATAATTAAAACAACAAAGGGGATCGTTATGAAAAAACAGAATAAAATCATATCTCTGCTGATGTCTGCTCTGATAGTCTTTTCTTTATTCTCGCCTGCGCTTATAAAGGCAGAAGAAAACGACACGGATCCCACAGAAGAAAATCCCGTAAATGAAACGCTTGGCCTAGAAAACACGAAAGAAAACGAAACAGAAAATCCTGAAAAACAAAGCGAAGAAAGCGCTGAAGAAGATTCCACAGAAGAAACGATTGAACCTTCTTTCAGCTTCGGCTATATACCTGATGATTTCATCAACAAGGAATATCTGCTGGTTGAAAGACAACCGCAGCTTCGCACAAGGAATGCCGGCAATGAAGAAGTACTGCCTTCTTCTTATACGGTCCACCTGAGCCCGATCAAAGATCAGGGGAACTATGGCACATGCTGGAGCTTTGCGTCAATGGCTTCGGCAGAAAGCACCTATTATGAAAAAACACAGACAGAGCTGGATCTTTCGGAACTTCAACTGGCCTTTTTTGCCTATCATAATCTGGATGTTGAAGATAAACTGAATCTTATAACGAAAGATGGCTTCTGCAACTGGGACGAAGATATTGGAAGCAGTCTGTTTCAGACGGGCGGAAATTTCTTTATTTCCAACATTATGCTGGCACAGGGAATCGGCGCTGTAAGTGAAAACAAAATGCCATACAGCATCCTTGATCAGAATAAGTATTCGCTGGAACGTTTTGAAGAACTTCTTGAAAGCACATATGGAAGCAATTATAACGACAAGTGCTTCAAAGAAAGCGAATACTATCTGACGGGTTCAGACATGATGCTGGGTAGCGACATCAGATCTATAAAAGAAGCGCTGTACAACAACGGTGCTGTGGCTGCAAGCT
>CADCPE010000020.1 GCA_902803275.1 uncultured Erysipelotrichaceae bacterium | reverse complement strand
GAAGTGGGGGTAGGAACGCTTCTGTGCCTGCTGGTCATGGGACCTTTTATCAGTTTCAATCAGAAGCTGTTGAGAAAAATTTGTGAATCATCTAGACAGCAAACAGATAAATAGGCTATATAATAATGCCATATTCACTATAAAGGAGATCGATCATGAATTTTCTGTCGGGTTTAGGATTAAAGGGGATCCTGCTGATCCTGTTGGCGGTCATTATCGTTTTTGGCATTGTTAAGAAGCTGTTCAAACTGGCAATCGTCGTTGCGATAGTTGCGGCACTGTATCTGCTGTATTATTTTCTGATCTAGATACATGATCTTGATCTCGGTACCAAGCAGCTCACAAAAATCATAAGACTTCACATGACCGGTGAAGTTTTTTATTGTGTGAAATATCAGGATCAGTGAACCGCAGAGCATATGACAGCTAATTTATTTAAAAACTTTAAGTACAATAAAAATTGATAAAATAACAAGCAGTCAAAAAAGAGTAATAAATCAAAATAAAAATTCATGTATGAGATAATAGATTTCGGAGAATTTTAAATATTAAAGAAGCTGTTTCCCGTTGGGATCAGCAAGAACAGAAGTAAAAATATGAAAAACAGTAACAAGCTTGAAATCCATCGAAATCGGAAAGGACAAAGGATCCTGTCCAAAAAGGAATGGCTGTTTGTGGCGGTCGTCGGACTGGCGGGGCAGCTGATCTGGTGCATCGAAAATACCTGGTATCCTAATTTTGTATATGCCAAGATCGCACCTGATGCATCGATCATATCCTGGATGGTGGCTTTGTCCGCCCTGGCGAGTACTTTCGGATGTTTCGTCTGGGGAACACTGGGCGACAGACTGGGAAAAAGGCGTCCACAGATGCTGATAGGCTATGCTGCATGGGGCATTACAGTCGTGCTGTTTGGATTGACAGAGTATGTTGATCATTCTGATCTGGCAAAGCTGACGGCCTTGGTTGTCTTTGCCGACTGCGTGATGAGTTTCATCGGAGCGATGGCCAACGATTCAGGCTTTATTGCCTGGACGACCGATATCACGGAAGAAGGAAACCGGGGAAAGATGGGAGCTCTTGTTGCGGTGCTGCCTGTAGCCGGAACGATTCTGGGCGGTCTCTTGTTTGGAAAGATCATTGAAAAAATCGACTATTTCAAGTTTTTCATCGTGGCTGGTCTATTTCTGATCCTGATGAGCGTTGGCGTTCATTTCATGGTCAAGGACGCACCTGATCTGCTTCCCAACAGAGATCCAAAGGGATTCTGGCATCAGGTCTTTGCGGTTTTTGACTTTTCTTTACTGAAAAACAACAAGCTGATGAGAGATGTATGCATCATCTTTGCGGTATACTTCATCGGTTTCCAGATGTATTTTTCACATTTAACGAACTTCCTGATATATACACAGGGCTACTCAACCGGCAATGCCGGGCTGGTACTGGGCCTGCCGCTGATCGCGGCGCTGCCTTTTACATTCCTGTGCTCCAGATATCTGGACAACGGCAGATTCTACAACATCATGTATGTATCCGTTGCCATAACTATTGCGGGTCTTCTGATCGTCTGGATCCCGAACACGATATTGACCTGTATGGGAATTTTCCTGTTTGGAACAGGGTACATGTGCATCTATCAGGCGCTGATGGTCATGCTGAAAAACTGCATGCCTAAAAGCATGCATGGTCAGTCCGAAGGCATAAGACAGCTGTTTTATGTCGTCATCCCGATGTGTATCGGAACACCGATCGGTTCGTATCTGATCAAACACTTCGGCAATCCGATGCAAAACGAATACGGAGTTGCCGGCTATTCGGCGAACAGGATCACCTTCATCGCTGCCGCTTTATGGATGCCGTTAGTACTGATACCGATCGCCATAGCAAAGAAGGATTATCTTAAACAGCAAAACACGAAGGATAAAAATGAATAAAGAAGTCCGCAAAGGGCTGCTGCGCCATAAATTCGTCTATCATTTCCTGCGGATCCTGATCGGCTGGCTGATCGCGAAGATACGCAATTTTTCATATACATACAAGAAGATAAAAGGAAAACCGGTACTGATTCTGGCTAATCATAATTCCGACTTCGATCCGTTGCTGCTGGTCATAAGCACGAAAAAGCATTTCAAATTCGTTGCCAGTGCAAACATAATGTCAGGACCTGTCGGAAAGATGATCGGCTGGTTGAGCGGACCGATCCCCAGAGAGAAGGGGGCAAGTACAGAAAAGACGATCGAATTGATCCTGGAGAACCTTGCTGCCGGGATAGATGTTGCCATGTTTCCGGAAGGAAACAAATCCTGGGACGGTTCGACCTGCTTCATTTCCAAAAGGACTGCAAAGATCCTTAAGGAAGCAAACTGCGGGCTGGTGACTTACCGCTTTGACGGGGAATATCTGGCTTCTCCAAGATGGGCAAGATATCCTCGCAAAGGAAAGGTCTACGGAAGGATCATCAGCGAATACTCCAGTGAACAACTGAAAGAATTAAGTATCAACGAGATCTATGACATCATCGTCAACGATCTGAATGCCGATGCCTACGAGTATCAGAACACACATCATATTCGTTATGAAGGAAAAGCACTCGCGGAAGGGATCGAGAAGCTTGCCTACCTGTGTCCGTTGTGTCATAAATTTGATACAATACAGGCCCAAGGTGATGAACTTGCCTGCAGCTGCGGATTAAGGGCAGTCTATGATGAGTATGGCTATCTGCAGGGCAATGGACTGAAAGATCACGATACGACCATTAAATGGAACAGCTTTCAGAAAAACTGGCTGAAAAAGCACAGTGAGCAACTGAAAAAACAGATGAAAGAGCCTTTTTCGAAAGATAAAGACCTGTGTCTGTATAGGATAATCGATAACGAAAGAGTTCTGCTGAACAGGAATGTGCGTTCAGACATATATGGAGACCGCTTCGTTCTTGATGATGGAAACGGCTT
>CADCPE010000019.1 GCA_902803275.1 uncultured Erysipelotrichaceae bacterium | reverse complement strand
GTGCTTTTTTAAATACTCTACAATCTTCTTAAGCATGGTATACCTTCCTAATTTAATGGGCTGTTATGAAGCGACCGAATCGTGATCTTCCTCTTTTCGAATTTTCGCATCGGTTTCCGCTTGTTCGACAGCCTGTTCATCTAGTGAATTATGTTGACAATAGATGTTGTTTTTCTTGTTTGGTGTCTCTGTTGCTGATGTTGTTTTACTTTACCATTTTTATTTTACTCAATTTTTTTCGTATCTTCTTCTTGGTCTTCTGCTTCAGGCAACTAAGCGGTCATTGTTGCCGTTTTCGATCTCATCGAGAAGTTCTGTCAGTTTCTTCTTGTTTATTTCGATCATCAGGATGTTTTTATCATCGAGAGCTTTCTGGAAATCTTCGACGAGCTTTTCGATATCCTTTCTCTCATTAGACAGCGACTCTTCATAGACTCTGTCGGCCCTTAACATTACCAGCATGTTTTCTTCATCCTCGCGCGGATTGAACTTTAAGTATTCGAGCCTTTTGATCCTGCTTGCCTTTTCCGCTTCGCTTTCCTGCTTTTCTTCTTCCTGTATGATCACGTTTTTGGTCATACCCGTCGACAGGACCTTCACTTCCACTTCCAGCAAGGCATCTATGTCGTAAGTATAGGTGATCTCGATCGCTTCCTGACCTTTGGGACCGACGGGGACCTCGACCGTCAGCTTGCCCAGAAGAATGTTGTTGGCAGCGATTCGGCTTTCTCCCTGCAGTATCTCGACGTCGACATACTTCTGATCGTCGTGGGCGGTATAGACAATCTGCTTTCGGCTGACCGGGATTACCGTGTTGCGCTCGATTATCGGCAGATAGACGCCGGGTATCTCGAACGACCCGTTGTCTCTGATCACCGATGTTCCAAGCGTGAAAGGACAGACATCCGTCAGGATGATCTCTTCGACCTGTTGATCCCTTTCCTTCATCGCACACTGCAGCGCTGCTCCTAAAGCCACCGTTTCCTCCGGTTCCGGAAGAGACACCGGCTCCATGCCGCAGATCCTTCTTACGTGTTTCCTGATGATCGGCAATCTGATGGCGCCACCCGTCAGCAGTATCTCATCCAGATCGCTCAAAGCGATCTTTGCGTCGTTCAACGCCTTCTCGATCGGTTTTCTCAGCTTCTCAAGAAGTTCCTTGCATCGCATTTCATATTCGCTCGCTTCAAAGCTCTCCGCATATCTTTTTCCCGATACCGTCACATTCATCAATACGACATCACTGTCGCAGAAAGAACACTTGGCCTGCTCGGCAGCCTTGAAGATCAGCCTGAGATCGCGGAAACCGATATCTTCCTGATCGAGCTTGGTTCTTTCCATGAACATGTCGAAAAGTACCTGTGTGAAATCTTCTCCACCCAGGAAGTTGTCTCCGGCGATCGCATATACTTCCATGATGTTTTTATAGTATTCCAATACCGTCACATCGAAGGTCCCGCCGCCAAGATCCAGCACCAGGCAGCGTTCACTCTTGCCCTGTCTTCCTATGCCGTAAGCGATGGCTGAAGCCGTCGGTTCATTGATGATCCTGCTGACCTTCAGTCCGGCAAGCCCACCCGCTCTGATGGTGGCTTTGCGCTGTTTGTCGTTGAAATAAGCCGGTACGGAAATGATCGCTTCATCGATCTTCTCTTCAAGATATGCTTCGGCGTCTTCCTTTAATGAACGCAAAACAAAAGACGAGAGTTCCTCGGCTAAGAAACTGTGACCGCCCAGATCGAAAGTCTTTCCGGTACCCATTGCCCGCTTGAAAACGGATGCCGTCCGATCAGGATGCAGCATGCCGTATTCCCTGGCCGTTTCACCGACCAGGATGTGGTCGCTGTCGTCGATGCTGACGATCGAGGGCGTGATCTTTTTGCCCAGACGGTTAGTGATGATCTCTGTTTTGCCGTTTCGATAACAGGCAGCCAGCGAATTGGTTGTTCCCAGATCTATCCCTATCAGCATTCCTTTTCTTTCCTTCTTTCCATCCTGCTTATCATGACGGAGAAATCCTCTTCATCAGGCCAGTCCTCATGGCCCTGTCTGGCCAGCTCGAGTGCCTTTTCATATTCTCCGCACAGTTCGGCCGCTTCCATTTTGAAAGCTTCCAGGTCCTTGCAGCGGCAATACTGACAATGATCGCACAGAGGCATCTTAGCGATCTTTTCTGCAAGTTCATCAGCTTCTTGCCACCTTCCCAAGAGCGCCAGCACCCTGTACTTCCTTACCATGTACAGGGTCTTCTGCAATGAATATTTCTGCAGATCCTTTTCGTTTACCTCCATCGCCATTTTCGCATACTGCTGCTGTTTTTCTGCGTCGTTTTGATGGAAGGCGTTGAAAGAAAGGTGTTCATATATCTGCGCAAGATCACCGCCATTTTCTTCAGCCGTTTTCTTCCAGGCCAGAAGATGCTTTTCATCGCTGATGAAGTCTTCTTTCTCCATGTCAAGCAGATGAGAGAGAACATTCTTCCGCCAATCCTTTAAAGACTGTCCGCGGGCATTCATCACCTGTCTTGCTTTCCTGAAGTTTCCCGTAAGCACGTTCAGAGTGATCTGGGCATCATAATATTCGTCATCCCACTTCCACTTCCACAGTTCCTTTTCCGCTTCCTTATACATGCCTGCTTCAAGATAAACATCGAAGATCCGTTTCTTTAAAGGACGATCGAACTTCTTTTCCGCTTCTTTAAGCAGCTGTAATGCTTCCATATATTCCCTGCGGATGCACAGGATCTGGACCTTCTGGATGTAATAGTTGAGATCGCTGTAATCGCTGACCTGCAGAAGCTTGTTTGCATATTCAAGAGCCTTATCCAGATCGTTCTTCATCTGATAGACGCTGATCAGCCGTTCATAGGCATCGACCGAAGAAGGTTCCTTTTCCTTCAATATCATAAACGAGCGTTCGGCCTCGTCCGGATGATTCATGTAAAGTTCGCACATGCCGATATAGAAATCGCCGCCGTGATCATAGCCTTTCTCCATGGCCTTCAGGAAATAGTCGCGGCTCTCTTTAGCCTTATGCGAAAGATCCTTGTAGTAAAGACGCCCGATCTGATAATCGATATAGCCCGAATGACCCTCATCCTTTTCCAGTTCCAGATAGATCTTTAACGACTCTTCGATCTGATTGTCCTTCATCAGCAGCCAGCCCTTGTATTCGAGGAGCTCTTTGTTCCGGGGATTGAAGCTAAGCCCCTTCTCGGCGATCTCCATCATCTTTTCACGGTCTTCTTTGACGTTTCCGTCAAGGGTCTCTCCTTCGATATACAGAAGTCTCAGATACAGATCGTCGGTCATGGCGTAGTCTGCGCCTCTATCGCCGATCTTCTCAAGAGCCGTTTCATAATATTCTTTCGCCTTCTGAACGTCGTTGTCTTTTTCCCTGCACAACAGACCTCTGGCATAAAGGACGGACGGATCCTCTTTCAGATCATAGGATTCCAGATATGCGATGATCTCTTCCGCTTCTTTGAAAGCGCTGTTGCGGATCAGGATCCTGATCTTCAGGATATACATGCCGATGTCGCTGCCATCCAGTTCGATAGCCCTTGACACCGCATCGAAAGCCTCCTGATCATTGTGCAGATAGAAATGCGCCCAGGTCAGCAGCGTATAGCCATAGGAAGAATCGGGCTTTTCCTTCACCAGCCTCTGAGCGTATTCCAGCGCCTTCTCGTAGTTTCCTTCCCTGAACGCCATCTGGGCCATGCTTGTCAGGATGGAACCCTTGTCTTTTGCGAACTCCAGCGCCTTCTCATAGGCTTTCATCGCGCTTTCCTTTTCACCCATCTCCTGATAGAAGTAAGCCATGCGGTTGTACATTTCGTCTTTCCTCTTCTTGCGGGAGATGTTCTTTTCACTGTCTTCAGGCAGCTCGTCGATGACACTTATCAGATCCTTCAAGGCCTCGATACCTCCGGCATAGTCCTTGCTGTAGTAGGCAAGGTTGGAGAGGATGTTATAGTAATCGAAAGCCGGCATCTCTTCCTTGGTCATAGTTAAGAAAACCTCTTCGGCTTCCTTGTCCATTTCGCTCTGTATATAGGCCCAGCACAGGTCGATCTTCACTTGAACGTCGTCGGGATGATCCTTGAGGTGTTCCTTCTTGCGCTC
>CADCPE010000018.1 GCA_902803275.1 uncultured Erysipelotrichaceae bacterium | reverse complement strand
GAACGAAGAGCGCTGAGATGGGAAATTCCCATGAAATATTCATCCCAAGTAATGACCATATTCATCCTCCGAATTTCTTGTATACTTCAAGAAGCCTTGCGATCAGCTTTACGCTGTAGTCTTTAAGGCCCCATTCATAGTATATATTTGCGACTTCCATATCAGTAGCCTGATAGAAAGGATTAATCGTCTTAATGGAAAGATATCTGTAGATCATAAAGCAGATCATGACCACCAGAAGCGCAACAGGACCTCTCTTGTCTTTCCTGTTATAGATCATGAACATCACCAGTCCGGCAACCGCACCGCCAAGATGCGCCAGCCAGGCAGTCCTTGACAGGAAGTTTAGATAGACGTTTACAAGTATAGTCGGTAAAAAATTCGACAAGCTTGCAGCTCCGCTGGAGATGATCGATATCATCAGATAAGTAAAAATGCCGTATATTCCTCCCGACATACCCAGCAGAAGAGAATTCTCTGTCATGATGCCCTGCGTCAAGGAAGCGACCAGGATGGAGACAAGCAGCAGGATCACATATTTAGTCCTGCTCATTAAACTTTCGACATATTTTCCCGCATAAAACAGAGATATCATGTTCGAGATCAAATGCAGCAAAGAGCCATGCAGGAATGCGTTCGTGATCAGACGGTAATACTGTTTAAGACCCAATGTAAAAGTCTTGTAGTCGGCACCCATGATGATATAAGCCGAAACATCGGAATACCTTGCGGTAAGTATCATTTCAACGATATACACAACGATACATATGCCTATCAAAGAAAAAGTAATTGGAATAGTCTTGAAATTGAAGCGCTTTTTTACGACCGCTTTTCTGATCTTGACTCCCTCAGAGAACAGATACTTTACGTCATTGACCTGCTTATCTTTGCTTATGGCTGAATAGATGCCGGGATAAAACGGCTCCAGATCAACTCCGTTATGAAAATTGTAATCGATGTTTGAATAATCGTATTTCTCATATGACGGATCATATTCCTCATCACTGACATGGATGTCCAGGAATTTTGGTGTAAATCCGAATCTTCTGTACATATAATTACGTTTAGCTTCGATCCTTTTTTCTTCATATACTGATGCAGAAGCTTTGGAAGAAGTGACTCTGATCAGCTGATAATTCGGATCACCTACTTTGAAAATCCAGTACTCATGAGGATATCTCAGCGTATCGTTAAAAGGCGGCCCCGGTATCGCATAACCGTGATTCATGTGAAAGAATCTGATAAGTTCATATATTTTAGTTATAGAAAAATCTGCCTGATTATCCATAAAAACTACCGCCTTTCTGCCCGATGTATTCCTTCATATATTCAGGCATTGAAACCCTGAAGTCCATTCTTTCCCGGCTTCTTGGATGGATGAAAGAAAGGAAATAGGCATGAAGGTACTGACCGGTTTCATCAATGATCTTTTTACCGTATCTGGAATCATTGACAACAGGATGATTTATAAACTGCATGTGTACTCTGATCTGATGTGTCCTGCCGGTCTTCAGTTCAACATCCAGAAGAGTTGAATCGTTATATCTTTCAAGGACCTTGAAAAGCGTAACGGCTTCTTTGGAGTTTTTCATCGTCACGCACATCATCTGCCTGTTTTTTTCGCTTCGACCGATCGGGGCGTCTATCTCCCCTTCGCTGTTTTCGATAACGCCGCTTACTATCGCATAGTATTTTCTGTAACAGGTCTTGTCCTTAAGCTGCTGCGAGAGAAAATTGTGTGCCTCGTTGTTTTTTGCACAGACCAGCAGTCCTGAAGTATCCTTATCGATACGGTGGACGATCCCGGGCCTGTAGTAGCCGTTGACATCGGAAAGCTCCTTGCAGTGATAAAGAAGCGCATTGACGATCGTTCCGTCAGGATTTCCTACTGCCGGATGGACGACCATGTCTTTAGGTTTGTTTATGACGATCACATCTTCATCCTCATAGACTATATCCAGCGCAATATCCTGAGGAACTATATCCGTCAGAGTCTTTTCCTCATAGGAGAATTCAACGATATCGCCAAGAACGGTCTTGATCTTCTTGACAGGTTTTTCATTGTTCAGAAGGACTTCGCCGCTGTCGATCAGCTTCTGTATGGCTGTCCTGGACAATGGCGTATTCTCTGCCAGAAAGACATCAAGCCTGATATCGGTATTGTCTTCGTCTACTTTAAGCTTTATTTTTGGCATTCTTGCTCTCCAGAATGACTGTGATCATCAGAATGAAACAGCCGATGGTGATAAAAGAGTCAGCTATATTGAAGACCGGATAATCATAGCCGAAAATCTTGAAATCAAGAAAATCGACAACATAGCCGAGTCTTATCCTGTCGATTAGATTTCCCAAAGCTCCGGATATGATGAGGATATAGGAAATGATGCTTACGGTATCGCTTTTTTTGGCTTTGATAAGCAGATAAGCCAAAACCAGTACAGCAAAGATCGATAATACGCTCAGAAACACGGTCTCATTCTGCAGAATAGAGAAACCTGCACCGTAGTTTCTCACATAAGTAAGAG
>CADCPE010000017.1 GCA_902803275.1 uncultured Erysipelotrichaceae bacterium | reverse complement strand
CAAAGCTCAGGAGGTCTTCAAGAAATCGGAGGTCAAGGTCTGGGAATGCCGCAACTGCGGACATATCGTAGTAGGGACAGAAGCTCCGGAAGTATGTCCGACCTGTGCACATCCTCAGTCATACTTTGAGGTAAACTGCGAAAACTACTGATTATCCTGCCATTTGTTTAGATACATCGTATAAATATATGTAAAGGAGATGGTTTTATGAATAAGGAAAACAGTAAATACGAAATTAATGACGAGTCATTGGAACAGACCAACGGTGGCATTGATATACGTGGAATCGCTGAAACTGCCTATGCTGCCAGCGGCATAAATATCAATGAAATCGTTAAAGCTTTAAGAGAGAAATATCCAGATGTAGATGTAGCTATCAATGCTTTTCTTGCTGATATGCATATGTTTGGTGAAGCAGTATTTAAAGTTGCCTCAGCTCTTAAAGAAAGCCAGATCCGTCAGCTTATCAGGAATAAGTGGAATTCAGTTTAATCTGTAAAACAAAACAGTGGATGTCCTATCAGACATCCACTGTTTCATATTCGATATCATTTATGATCATTTTAGATACTTTATCAAATCTCTCATCAAGGGAAGTGGTAAAGTATTTTCTTTCGGCATCCTTTTCTTCTTTGATATTAAGCTCATTCAGGACTTCATCGATTACACATCTTGAAGATGATACGACATTGAGCTTGGGATAATATCTGTTGAAGATATCGATCAGAACATCATAATGTGTGCAGCCAAGGATCAGAGTATCGATGCCGCTTTCAAGCAGCGGATCTAGATACTCCCTGATCGTTTCCAGCATTTCCTGATCATCAACGGAAAACTTTCCTTCTTCGATCATCGGAACGAGTTTTGGACATTCCAATGAATAGAATCGTACATCATTGTTTAATTCCCTCAGGGTCGTCTCATATTTTTTTGACTTGACAGTCAGACTGGTCGCAAAAAGTCCGATCTTTCCGTTTTTTGTGGCTTTAAGTGCAGCTTTTACAGCCGGTCTTATGACGCCATATACCGGAACATTGACGTTTTCTTCAATGATGTCACGGGCATTTGCTTCGGAAGTATTGCAGGCAACGATCAGAGCTTTCAGAACAAAACGGTTGAGAAAACGGACATTGTTATAGGAAAAAACCCTGATCTGTTCCCTGGTCTTTGAGCCATACGGAACATTCTTGTTGTCGGCAAGGAAGATGACGTTTTCATGAGGCATTTTCTTTATGAGTTCTCTTACACAGGTCAGACCGCCCAGACCGGAATCAAAAACACCAATATATGATTTCATAGTGAATTGACAATCTCCTTGAAGTGTCTGCCTCTTTCCTCATAACCGCTGTACTGGTCGAAACTTGAAGTAGTCGGTGACAGAAGCACGACATCTCCGCTTACAGCGATCTTGTTTGCTTCAGCGACTGCCTCATTGAGGGTCGTTACGATGATCGGATCAGAAACCAGGTCTGAAGCTATCCTTTTTCCGGCAACGCCGTAGCCGATGATTTTCTTGACCGGGGCTAAGTATTTGCGCATTTCGCTCATATCGAGACCCTTTTCATATCCGCCGACCAGCAGGATGACGTTCTTATCAAAAGCTTTTAAAGCAGTGATCGTCGCATCGGTATTCGTTCCTTTTGAATCGTTATAGTATTTAATGCCGTTAAGTTCTCTGACAAATTCGATACGGTGTTCTACACCCTTGAACTGATCGATGGTTTCAATGATGTCTTCATTGGATATATCAAGAGCCTTGGCAGCCATGATCGAGATCATGACGTTCTGGATGTTGTGCTTGCCTACCAGATGGATCTTTTCTAAAGGAAGGACCTTTTCATCGTTTACCCAGATAAAGCCGTCTTTCAGATAGGCGTAGGTATCCTGTCTTTCAAGGGAGAATGTCTCGATCCTGCATCTGACAGGGTATTTTTTGGCGTATTCTTCCATCACTTCATCATCACTGTTATAGATGAAGATATCATCATCCTTCATATTGCGATAGATTTCGGTCTTCGACTTGTAGTAGGCGTCAAGAGAACCCATCGTTTCCAGATGGTCCGGAGTCAGATTGATGATCGTAGCTATTTCAGGACGGAACCTGTCGATATCGACAAGCTGATGATTGGATATCTCCAGCGAGATGTAATGACCTTCCTCTTCCATAAGATCGTGCTCAAGCACCAGTTCACACAGCGGCGTGCCGATGTTTCCACCGACATGGGCCTTTTCCTTGAATGCTTTTTTTAAAAGTTCATAGACGATCGTCGTCGTAGTGGTTTTTCCGTTGGTTCCGGTGATCGCCACATAATGCTGCGGCATGCTGACATCGTATGCAAGTTCGATCTCGGTAATGATCGGGATGTTTCTCTGCTTCAGTCTTTTGACGATCGGCGAGACAGGCGGAACGCCTGGATTCTTGATGACCAGGTCGTAATCCATTTCAAAAACGGACATATCCTGGTCATATATTGTTACATCGATTGATTGCAGATATGTCCTGTCTTCATCGCTTAATTCTTTTCTTTCTGACAGATAGATATCGGCACCGAGTTTTTTCAATACTTTAATTGCAGCCATGCCTGATCTGGCCAGACCGATGACCAGGACCTTTTTGTTCTTATATTCCATAACACTCATTTTATCATTATATTTGACTTATTAAAATGAATAACGTATAAATATAGTCTATGAACGCGCTGGTAACGCTCAAGATCCCAAACCAGGATTATTGCGAAGAAACAGCTGTCTACGACATACCCGACAGATCGTGTTTCAGCTACACTGATAAGGAAGGCGTACAGTGCGAAATCTGTGTCTATGATGAGGGCATTTGTATGTTCAGACAAACAAATGATTACCTGATCGAACTTCATTTGCTGGACAAGCAGTACGCTAAAATCACCAGTGCCGAGGGAATTATTAAATTTGATATAAAAGTCCTTGATTTTAAGATAAATAGTGATATATTAATTATGATTTACCTCATAGAGGATGAGGAAAGAATCATCGAAATAAAATATTATTAGGAGTATAAGTAGTATTATGGCGAGTGCAAAGTCTATGATGGATGTCGCGTATGATGTAATCGTGAAGAAAAAGCGTGCAATTCCTTTCGGTAAACTTTGGGAAGAAGTCTCTAAGACTTACGGTGTATCAAACGACAAGATCGCACAGTTCTATTCAGATCTGACTCTGGATTCAAGGTTCGTATCCCTTAAGGAAAACAAATGGGATCTGATCGAGCGCAGAAAGTTTGAAGAATCACATGTAGACCTTTCGGCAATCGAACTTGATGAAGATGAACCTGAGGAGATCGAAGAGGAACAGGACATCATTATCGATAAAGACGAATATTAGAAAGCACATGAAAAAGAAGTAAGACAATTGCTTCTTTTTTTATTATAATTTCTATATGCAATACGTTATTTTTGATTTCAACGGAACAGTTCTTGATGATGTAGCTGTCGCTTTAAAAGCGGAGAACTATACCATCGAACATTACGGGTTAGACAGGCAGCCTTTGACCATGGATGAGTATCTTCACATTTTTACTTTTCCGGTAAAAGACTACTATGAAAAAGTCGGCTTTGACTGGAACAAGTATTCCTATGAGGAAGTTGGCCGTTACTGGTTCGACTGGTATTGTGCGCTCAAACCGGAATACAGGATCTATGATGGCGTTATAGAACTGCTTGAAGAAAACAGGAAAAAGGGCATCAAAAACATTCTACTCAGCGCTTCAAGCCTTGTGGAACTCAAGAAACAGCTGGATGAACTAGGGATAGCCCATTACTTTGATGAAGTGCTGGGGCTTGGTGATATCTATGCCGGATCAAAAGAAGATATCGCAGTCAACTGGGCCAAGGATAAAAACAAGGAAGAATGTGTTATGCTGGGAGATTCTCTGCATGATCTGGATGTCGCCAGAGCAATGGGCATCAGATGCATCCTGATCGCCAAGGGCCATCAGGCCAAGGACCTTCTTATCAAGGAGTGCGATGAAGTCGTTGATGATATCAGAGAGGTGAAGATATGAGGATAGGACAGTCAAAAGACATTCATAAGCTGGTCGAAGGAAGAAACCTGATCATCGGGGGAGTGAAGATCCCTTATGAAAAAGGACTTCTTGGACATTCCGATGCGGATGTATTGCTTCATGCGATCATTGAATCGCTTATCGGTGCCATGGGTCTAAAGGATATCGGAACCCATTTCCCGGATACCGATCCAAAATATAAAGGCATCTCATCTTTGATCCTTCTTGATCATACCTATGATCTTCTATCTGAAAACGGCTACAAGGTCATCAATATCGATTCACTGATCAATATTGAAAAACCGAAGATGGCGCCGTATATCGATGAAATGCGCAAAAACATCGCTGAACATCTCCATATCGATGTCTCGCAGGTCAATGTCAAGGCAACAAGAGGAGAAGGCCTGGGTTTTGTGGGAAGAGGCGAAGGGGCGATCGCTGAAAGCGTGTGCCTGATTGAAGAGATTTAAACAAACTAAAAGCCAATTCGATCGAATTGGCTTTTATGATGATCTTTTTTAGATTTTGTTGTCGCAGCCAAGAACATCGATGATCTTGTGCTTGACAAGCTGCTTGATGTTTTCTCTTGCAGGTTTCAGATATTCTCTTGGGTCAAACTTCTCAGGATGTTCATTGAAGAACTGACGGATCGTACCGGTCATAGCCAGACGGAGGTCTGAGTCGATGTTGATCTTGCAGACAGCCATCTTTGAAGCCTGTCTTAACTGTTCCTCTGGAACACCGACTGCATCAGGCATCTTGCCGCCGTTTTCATTGATGATCTTGACCCATTCCTGCGGAACAGATGAAGAACCGTGTAAAACGATTGGGAAGCCTGGAAGTCTTCTGGAAACTTCTTCAAGGATGTCGAATCTTAGTGGAGGTGGTACCAGGATGCCTTCGGCATTTCTGGTGCACTGTTCAGGTTTGAATTTGTAGGCACCATGAGAAGTACCGATAGCGATAGCTAATGAGTCACAGCCTGTTCTTCTGACGAATTCTTCGACATCTTCAGGTCTGGTGTATGATGAATCTTCTGCAGAAACAGAAACTTCATCTTCAACACCGGCTAAGGTACCTAATTCAGCTTCAACAACGACGCCATGAGCGTGAGCGTATTCAACGACCTGTTTGGTGATAGCGATATTCTCTTCGAATGGTTTTGATGAAGCATCGATCATTACGGAAGTAAAACCATCATCGATACAAGACTTGCAGGTCTCGAAAGAATCACCATGGTCTAAATGCAGAACGATTGGAAGACCGGTTTCGATGCAGGCTGCTTCTACCAGCTTAACAAGATAAGTTCTGTTGGCATAAGCTCTGGCACCTTTGGAAACCTGGAGGATGACCGGAGCGTTGCATTCTTTTGCGGCTTCAGTGATACCCTGAATGATTTCCATATTGTTTACGTTGAAAGCACCAATGGCATAACCGCCGTTATAGGCTTTCTCAAACATTTCTTTGGATGTTACTAATGGCATATATATTTTCTCCTTATCTACCAATATTATAATCTAAAAAAACTATTATGTTTAAATGTATAATTATTTTATGAACTTAAAAGATATTCTGAGTGAAAAGAACTGCTCGATCGTTGCTTCCAACGGTTACGTGTCGTTTGAAACGGGTATCAGACCGGTGATCGACAGGCTCAACGAGGATCTGTACTATTTTAGAGGACTCAGTGTTGCCGACAAGATCATCGGCAAGGCCAGTGCGATGCTGTTAAGCCTATCGGGAGTTAAAGAAGTGTATGCTGCTGTTTTATCGCAAGCCGGAAAAGAGATCTTTGATAAATACGGTGTTGCCTATGAATATGGTGAACTCGTTGATTATATCTTCAACCGCAGAGGTGACGGTATGTGTCCGATGGAATTGACTGTCAAGGACATAGATGATTTAAAGGAAGCATACGAAGCATTAAATCGCAAGATAGCATTGCATTAGCAATGTTTTTCTTTGACTTTGTTGTATAATCATAAGGTATATGAGTCTGATAGAGATTAAGGATCTTAGCTTTTCCTATAACGAGAAAAATAAAGCCGTTGACGGCGTTTCTTTAAACATTGAAAAAGGTTCCTATACGACAATCATCGGCCACAACGGTTCCGGAAAATCAACACTGGCCAAGCTGATTGCCGGACTTTTGCCGATCAAGGAAGGCGAGATCATCATTAACGGTCTTAAAGTCTGTGAAGAAAATCTCTTCAAGATCCGCGAAGAACTGGGCATCGTTTTCCAGAATCCGGACAATCAGTTTATCGGTTCGACAGTGAAGGATGATATCGCTTTCGGCCTTGAGAACAAGCGTGTCAGATCTCAGGATATGGAAGGCATCATTGAGGAGTATGCCGATAAAGTTGGTCTCAGCGCTTTTCTTGACCATGAACCGCAGAATCTTTCCGGCGGACAGAAACAGCGTGTAGCTATCGCCGGTATCCTGGCTATGCATCCGGATATCATCATCTT
>CADCPE010000016.1 GCA_902803275.1 uncultured Erysipelotrichaceae bacterium | reverse complement strand
GAAATGTACGACAGGATCATTGAAACCAATTTCTTCGGTTACTAATTTCACGTTATAAGGTGCAGTATATTAGAATTCACCTTTTTATAGGGAAAAAGATACCATGCGTAACAATGTTGCACATGGTATTTTTTATGTAGAGGAAAACACGATGATAAAAATATTCATATCTTCTCACGGTCATTTTGCCAGTGGAATCAAGAGTTCTGTGGAGATCCTTATGGGACCTAATCAGAGGATCACGGTCTTCGATGCTTATATCGATCAGGACTCAGTCCAGGAACATCTGGACAGGTTCTATGAAGGTGTCGAAGAAAATGATAAAGTGATTCTTTTATCAGACCTATATGGCGGAAGCGTCAACCAGGTAATGTATACCTATCTGGAAAGGCCGAATACTACACTGATCGCCGGTGTCAATCTGGCGCTGGTTCTGGAACTTGCGGTCAGAGAGGACATTACTGAGCAGGAGATCAGGGAACTTGTTGAACAGAGCAGGACGATGCTCAGAGTTGTTGAACTTGACAATAGTGATGCCTCTCAGGCTGAAGATGGTGATTTTTTCTAGAAAAGAAAGAAGGAGATAGAAAAATGTTTAAACTTATCAGATTAGATGAACGTTTGATTCACGGACAGGTCGCGATCAAGTGGTCAAG
Organism: uncultured Erysipelotrichaceae bacterium; assembly: GCA_902803275.1. Taxonomy (GTDB): domain Bacteria; phylum Bacillota_I; class Bacilli_A; order Erysipelotrichales; family Erysipelotrichaceae; genus Colivicinus. The sequence continues at coordinate 3,059 of CADCPE010000016.1, read as the reverse complement.
ACACACGGGTGTAGACCGCATCGTCTGTGCTTCGGATGCTGCTGCAGCAAATCCTGTCATTCAGAAATCGCTGATGATGGCAGCTCCTGCTACGTGCAAGACGGCTATCAAATCAGTAGATGAAGTTCTCAAGATGATGGAGAATCCGAAGGCTGCTGAGCATGATATCCTGATGCTTTGCCAGACACCGGAAGATCTTCTCAAGCTGCTGGAGAATCTGACTGTCAAACCGGAGTGGGTAAACATTGGCAATTTCGGTCGTGTTGCAGCCAAGAAGTCTGATGGCACGATGAGAAAAACATATGCCCCTAACCTTTACCTTTATGATGAGGAAAAGGAAGCATTGAAGAAAGTGCTGGGACTGGGGTACAAAACAATTTACCAGACGACACCGGAAGATTCACCGGAGTCTTTGGATAAACTACTAGGTTAGAAAAAAGGGAAAGGAGAAACTAATCATATGGTAGGTGCAGCTTTAAAGTGTGCATTGGTCTACTTCGTCTTTGTTTATTTGGATGACCGTTGGCTCGGATGGCAGACCATCACACGTCCAATCGTTGTCGCTCCGATTACTGGTTTACTGTTAGGTGACTTTAAGACCGGTATCATCATGGGTGCTTCGTTGGAATCAATTTTCATGGGGATATCTGCAATCGGTGGTGCCGTTCCTGCTGACGCAACTTCAGCAAGTATCATCGCCGTCGCATTTACGATCCTCAACGGTGCTTCGCAGGAAGCAGGTCTCGCAATTGCAATGCCGATCGGCGCTGTAATGTCAAGCTTTGGTGCATTGGAAATGGCTCTCGTAGCAGCTCCGCTGGTACCTTACTGGGAGAAACTGGCTCAGGAAGATATGAACAAATTCTGTGTTCAGAACTACATCTTCTCAGCAGTCTATCAGTTGATCCCTGCTGCTGTAATGTTCATCGCCGTCGCATACGGTGTTGAAGGACTCAACAATTTCCTGAACATCCTTCCTGGCTGGGTCATGACAGGTTTGAATGCTGCTTCAGGCATGATGACAGCGATCGGTTTCGCGATCCTGACTTCAATGATCTGGGATGCAGAAGTCGGTATCTTCTTCTTTGTCGGTTACGTTCTTGCTGCATATCTGCATCTTGATACTCTGGCAATCGCTATCCTGGCAGTTGCTGTAGCTATCACAATGTTCTTCAACAACAAGAAACTTATCGATCTAAAGAGTGAACTGAGCGCAAAAGGCGTCGAAAATAAAGGAGAGGAGGATTTCTTCTAATATGGCAACAAATACTTATACACCAGAAGAGAAAGCGATTCTTCGTAAGATCTTCTTCCGTTCTCACAGATGCTTTATGATGTTCTCAATGGCAAAGATGGAAGCCAACTGCTTCACGATGTGCATGCAGCCGGTCATCGAGTCATTATATCCTGACGACAGAGAAGAACAGGGAAAATCATATCTCCGTCACCAGGCATTCTTCAATACACATACAAATCCGTTCACATTCATTGCCGGTCTCACATATGCAATGGAGAAAGAACGCAAAGCCGGAAAGGTTGATGAAGCAACTATCGATAACGTAAAGGCAGCTCTGATGGGCCCTACTGCCGGTATGTTTGACTCATTCTGGTTCAACGCTGTACGTGTCATCTCTGCCGGTATTGCGATCGGTCTGTGCTCACAGGGCAACTTCTTAGGTACGATCCTGTTTGTTCTGCTCTACGGTGTTACACAGTCAGTTGCCAAGTGGTATCTGCTGCAGGCCGGCTACAACCTCGGTACATCATTCATTGATACTGTATTCAACTCAGGTCTTGTAAGCGTACTTACAAAATGTGCTTCAGTTGTCGGTTTGACAATGGTCGGTGCCATGACCGCAAACATGGTCAATGTACCGCTGAACTGGGTTATCAATACGACCGGTAAGGAAGGCGGTGAAGTTGTTGTAGGAAACATCCTCAACTCCATCTTCCCTGGCTTGCTGGGTGTTATCCTGCTCTTTGTACTTGTAGGCCTTATCAAGAAAGGCTACAGACCAACTCAGCTTATCGCAGGCATCTTCGTCCTGGCTCTGGTAGGCGCACTGCTTGGTATTTTCTAAAGAGTTATCTGAGGAGACGGGAACTTCTCCCGTCTCTTTTTTTATCTCGCAATATAATTAAGTATAGGAAATAAAGGAGAAAATCATGGCGAAAATTTTGTTTCAGGGTGATGATTTCGGCTTTACCAGAGGAGTTACTGCAGGCATCGTTGATTCAATTGACTTTGGCGTATTGAGAAATACAGGACTCTTTGCCAACATGCCTTCTGCCGCATATGCCGTATCTTTCATGAAAGACAGGCCTCAGGCGTGTTTCGGCATTGATTTTAACCTAGTTGCCGGACCATGCGTATCAGATCCGCAAGAGATACCGCATCTGGTCGATGAAAACGGCAACTTTCTGAAAAGCGGGATCCGCGTAAGAGATTCGCGCTGGCAAAGCGAAGAGGGAAGAGCTGAACTGTTTCCGTATGATGAAGTAAACAAGGAACTCAGAGCTCAGTATAACCGCTTCATTGAGCTCACCGGAGTAAAACCGGGATACCTTCATGAACATTCTATTTCATCAGAAAACTATCGCAGAGTCATTCATGAAATAGCGGTAGAAGAGGATATTCCGTATTCATCGGAGATCTGGAAGCAGCTGGATATGGACGGGCCGATCGAGAAACTGTTTGCCATGTCCATGGCTTCGCAGAAGAAAGTCTTTGATCCTGAAGACCAGCTGAATAAAGATACTGTTGAACAGTTTTTCTCCATAGCTGATGAGATGCTGAAGAAGGATAGAAGTGTCTTCTGCTGCCATCCGGGTTATGTAGATGCGCAGCTTCTGAGCCTGACGACCCTTTCTCTTGAAAGAGCGAAAGATGCTCAGATGATGATGTCGGAAAAGATCAGGCAATGGATCGAAGACAATAATGTCGAACTGATCACATACAGGGATCTGAAAGGATAGGATTGAATCATGGTAACAATGTTAGATTGCATAAGAAGAAGCGAAACGGTATCGCGCAACATACTTGCCGGCGCAAAGGAAAG
>CADCPE010000015.1 GCA_902803275.1 uncultured Erysipelotrichaceae bacterium | reverse complement strand
TATGATAAGCGCGATAAATGAAAACAGAAGTGTTCCGCTCGTCAGAATAGACAATGCGGTCACGATTTTTGATGAGGCGTATCCGTCAAGGCTTTTTGATCTGAAATACCCTCCCATGGTGCTGTTTTATAAAGGCGATATCACATTATTGAACAGGAAAGCGATAGGTGTCGTGGGTTCAAGAAGACCCTGCGATTATGCAATAGAGGCAACAAGAGCCCTGGCAAAGAAAAACAGGGATGAGGTCATAATATCCGGTCTGGCCAAAGGAATTGATGCCTGCGCACATGAAAACGCGCATGAAACGATCGGAATACTGGGCTGCGGGATAGATTATATCTATCCTTTTACTAACTATGAACTGTTCAAAAAGCTGGAAAAGAACGGTCTGATAATATCTGAATATCCGGGCATGTGCAAGCCCCTTTCTTTTCATTTCCCTTTCCGCAACCGCATCATTGCCGCTTTATCAGAAAGGGTATATGTAATGCAGTCTGCTGAAAGATCAGGCACGATGACTACGGTCAATGAATGTCTGGAAATGGGCAAAGAAGTAAGAGTATTGCCTTACAGCATCTTTGATGAAGACGGCATTCACAATAATCGTCTGATTTATGAAGGTGCTGCACCGATCATGATCGATGAAATTGCTTTTTAGAAACAAATATGTAAATATTAGTAATTGTTGAAAGAGGAAACGTATGAAAAATTTAGTTATTGTCGAATCTCCGTCAAAATCTAAAACCATAGAAAAATACCTTGGCAAGGATTTTAAAGTCACTTCATCCAAGGGACATATATGCGATCTTGCCACCAAAGGCAAAGAAGGTCTTGGAGTTGATGTCGAGAATGATTTTGCTCCGACTTATGAAATATCAAAAGACAAAAAGGAAGTTGTAAAGGAATTGAAGAAGCTCGTTGAAGGCTCGGATTTTGTCTATCTGGCAACCGACCCTGATAGAGAAGGCGAGGCTATTTCCTGGCATCTGGCCAGAGAGCTTGGTCTTGATCTGAATGAGAAAAACAGGATCGTCTTCAATGAAATAACCAAGAATGCTGTATTGAAGGCTCTGGATGATCCAAGGACCATCGATATGTCACTGGTGAGATCTCAGGAGACAAGAAGGATCCTGGACCGTATCATCGGTTTCAAGCTTTCCAAGCTGCTGAAAAGAAAGATCGGCTCCAAATCTGCGGGACGTGTACAATCCATTGCCTTAAGGATGATCTGCGACAAAGAAGCCGAGATCAAGGCTTTCGTACCTGTAGAATCCTGGACGATCAATGCGGATCTGGGCAAAAAGCTTTTAACTGAACTGAGCAAATATAAAGGCAAGAAGATCGAGATCAGCAATGAAAAGGAAGCTGATGAGATCTTAAAAGCTTTAGGCAATGATTTCATCCTGGAGGAAATAAGCGAGAAGACAAAGAAAAGAAGCGCTTTTCTTCCTTTCATAACTTCAACGATGCAGCAGGAAGCTTCAACCAAACTGGGTTTCGGTTCCAAGAAGACGATGATGATAGCTCAGAGCCTGTATGAAGGTGTTGAACTGGGAAGCGGTGCACAGGGTCTTATCACCTATATGAGAACAGACTCTACGAGGCTTTCCAATGAATTCGTTTCGGCGGCTTTCAGCAAGATCGAAAACGAATACGGAAAAGAATACAAGGGTTTCTATAGAGTCAAGAATGATGAATCATCGCAGGATGCTCATGAAGCGATCAGACCGACAAGTCTTGATAATGAGCCTGACAAGATCAAGGAATATCTGACGAACGACCAGTATAAGCTGTATAAGTTCATCTATTACAGAGCTTTGGCTTCCTTGATGTCTGAAGCCAGATTTACGGGCATCACCTATAATTTCAACAACAATGATTACATCTTTACTGTCTCGGGGCAGAAGATGGAATTTGACGGTTTCCTTAAAGTTTACGGCGATTACGATTCTTCCAAAGATACCATTCTGCCAAAACTTGAAAAAGGCGATGTGCTTAAAGCCAAGAAGATCGAAAAGCAGCAGCATTTCTCAGAACCGCCTGCACGCTATACGGAAGCAAGGCTGATCAAGGCTCTTGAAGAAGAAGGTGTCGGCAGACCTTCGACCTATGCGACGATCATTGATACGATCATCAAGAGAAACTATGTTGAACTGAAAAAGGCATCCGATTCGGGCAAGACCAAATTCTTCTTTCCAACGGAACAGGGCATACTCACCGATCAAAAGCTCAAGGATTATTTCCGCAAGGTCATCAATGTAAAATATACAGCCGAGATGGAATCGGAACTCGATGAGATCGCCGAAGATAAGGTTGATTCCGTCAAGGCTTTAAAAGATTTCTATGATGAATTCCAGCCGCTAGTCGATTCCGCATATGAAAAGATGGAGAAGCTTGAACCGGAAAAGACCGGAGAGATCTGTCCTGAATGTGGCGGCGATGTCGTCATCAGAAACGGCAGATTCGGCAAATTCAAGTCCTGCATCAACTATCCGACCTGCAAGTGGCATGAATCTCTTGTCAAGAAGGAAGAACCTGAAATGGTCGGAAGGGACTGTCCTGAATGCGGCAAGCCTCTGCTGAAGAGAAAATCAAGATACGGAACTTATTTTATCGGATGTTCCGGATATCCTAAATGTCACTATATCGAGAACATCGAAGGCCAGCAGCCGAAGAAGTTCTATCGCAGGAAAAAGAAATAATGAAAGTAAAAGTCATCGGTGCCGGTCTGGCGGGTTCGGAAGCAGCCTATCAGCTGGCTAAAAGGGGATTTGAAGTTGAACTCTATGAACAGAAAGGAGTAAAAAGACACCCGGCTTTCAAGACGGATGATTTTTCTGAACTCATCTGTTCCAACTCGCTTAGAAGCGATGATCTGTATAATGCGGTCGGTCTTTTGAAAGAAGAGATGAGGATCCTCGATTCTCTGATCATGAGATCTGCAGACAGATTCCGCATTCCGGCCGGCAAGTCCCTGGCTGTTGACCGCATCGGCTTTTCCAGATTCATTACGGACACGATCGCAAGCATCCCTGAAATATCGATCATCAAAGGGGAAGTAACTGATATTGATACCGATGTTCCGACTTTGATAGCTGCAGGTCCTTTATGTGAAGGAAAGCTTTCGGAAGCTATCGGCAGATTATCGGGGCAGGAATTCCTGCATTTCTACGACGCGGTATCACCGATCGTTGAAAAAGATTCCATCGATTTTTCAAGTGCCTATTATAAATCAAGATACGATGATGAAAATCCCGGTGATTATATCAACTGTCCTTTGACCAGGGAAGAGTTTGATGAATTCTATAAGGCGGTCATTGATGCCAAGAAGATCGAAATTCATGATATTGATGATGAGAAATACTTTGAAGGCTGCATGCCTTTTGAAGAGATGGCCAGAAGGGGATACAAGACCCTGCTGTTTGGCCCGATGAAACCGGTCGGACTTGAACATGACGGCTGCAGGCCTTATGCGGTGGTTCAGCTTAGAAAAGACAACGCCATCGATACCTTGTATAATGTGGTAGGTTTTCAGACCCATCTGACTTTCAAGTCTCAGGAAGAAGTCTTAAAGAAAGTTCCGGCTTTAAAAGATGTCCGCATCGTTAGATACGGAGTCATGCACAGAAACACCTATCTCAATTCACCGAACATCATTAATAACAGATATCAGTTCATTGAATATCCCAACGTCTTTATCGCCGGGCAGATATCTGGTGTGGAAGGTTATGTCGAGTCAGCTGCTTCGGGGCTGTATGCAGCTATAAACATGGCCCAGTATCTTAACGGTGAAATCAAATATGAACTTGGTCCGGATACGATGATGGGCGCTATGGCCAATTACATATCCGACAGGAATATCAGAAAGCTTGAGCCGATGAATGCGAACTTCGGCATCTTCAGATGTGCCTATGAAGGACCTAAAAACGAAAAGAAGAAATTCTATGTTGAACACGCCCTGAAGGCTGTAAAAGATTATGCAGAAAATGTATAAGACCCTTGATGAATTCATAGCCTACATGTATGACAAGCGTACGGGCTCTGATGCCACTAGCGATTCATATTACCGTGACGTAGCCAGATTCATCACCTATCTTGAAGATAATCAGATAAAGGATTTTAAAGATGTCGACAAAGGCATCGTTTTTGCGTATGTGAACGAATTGAGAAGCGGCGATATAACCAGAGGCAGGATCTCCAACTCGACATATGCCAGGAACATGAGCTCTCTGCGGTCGTTTTATCGCTTTCTGAATGAAAGGCATCTTTGTGACCGCAATCCTTTCCTGCAGTTCAAGAATGTTCATGTCGAGAAACATCTTCCCGATGTACTGACCTTCGATCAGGTTGAAAGGATCTTTGAGGTCTTTGATCTTGAGAAGCCCATAGATGTCAGGAACCGCTGTATCGTTGAGACGATCTATGCGTGCGGACTGCGTATCTCGGAGTGCTGTGATCTGCTTATCAAAAATGTCGACAGGAAACAGCTGATCGTCAGGGTGATAGGCAAGGGCAATAAGGAAAGGATCGTTCCTTTTTATCCCAGACTCAATGAACTTATCGATCTGTATATCGAAATGTATCGCAACGAATATGCTATGGAAGGGTTTCCATACCTGTTTGTTTCTTCAAGAGGCACAAAAGTATCCCCAAGAAGTGTTCAATTATTGCTGGATAATGTTAAAATAAAAGCCGGATTGGAAATCGACATCCATCCGCATATGCTCAGACACTCCTTTGCAACGCATCTTTTAGACAACGGAGCCGACCTCAGGACTGTCCAGGAACTGCTGGGCCATGAGAACCTGTCAACGACACAGTTGTATACTCATCTGACATATGACCGTCTGAAAGGAGCCGTGGATAAGGCCCATCCGCATTCGAAATGAAGAAAAAGAAGAATAGAGTTGATTTGAGATTTTTATACATGTGGATTCCGATGATCCTGCTGGAGATCATTTTTCATCTTGTCCAGTTTAAGTCATTCGATGTCTTCACTTTCCTTAGAATGTTTTTCTATACGTTGTTTGTCTCAGAATTGATCTGCATAATCTGCAGCCTTTTCAAAAACAGGAAAGTCTATTTCATCGTCGGGCTTATTTATTTCATCCTGATATGTTCCTACAGCTTTGTTGAACTGATTTTCAAGAACTTCATGGGTGATTTCTATTCCTTTGGAACTGTAGGTGATGGTGCCTTAAGAATAGCTCAGTATGCGCTTATCTTCCTGTCCAATGCGAAGCTTCCGTATTATCTGTGCTTCCTGCCGATAATCGTTTATCTTGTGCTTCATAGATTCGTCAAGTTCAATGACAAGGGACCTGTCCAGATCCCGCTGATCATATGTATATCTTCATTCCTTCTGCTGCTTCCGTGCATGAACCTCGGTTCCGGCAACAGTTCGATCCTGGATGTCTATGCGACTTTCTCCAATAAGACGATCATCATCGATAAGATGGGCATTGAACACTTTCTGTTCAGAGACTTGTCGGCTTTCGTCTACAAGGCTCCGGAAAAGATCGAGATCGATACGATCGAAGATGACAACGATGACAATACTCCTAGCAATCCAGTCATCGAACCAAGAGTCATCGACAGCACACTGTGGAAGAATATCGCCTCTCAGGAAGAAAACACCAATATGCAGACGATCGATAATTATCTGATGTCGCAAAGGATCACGCAGTCCAATGAGAAGACCGGTGAATTTGAAGGCTACAACTTCATCTATTTCATGGTCGAGGCTATGGACTATCTGGCTATCGATAAGGACTTGACCCCGACTTTATACAAAATGTATACACAGGGCAAGACCTTCTATAATCACTACACGCCATTGTATTCATGTGCCACAGGAGAATCAGAATTTGTTTCCTATACTTCGCTGTTCCCATATGTGAACGTGTGTACGCCGAACTATATTGCAGGCGATCAGTTCTATGAGGCGCTTCCTTATCTGTTCAAGAACAAAGGCTATTCGACCTTCTCACTTCATAACTGGCGTGATGAATTCTATGAACGCAAACTGATTCATCCGGCTATAGGCTTTGACAAGTATACGGACATCGATGATATCTGGAAAGATACTTCTATCCAGCACACCAACGGCTGGCAGGCAGATTCGATGCTGATAGAACAGGCCATCAAGCAGATAGATGAAGTTAAAAACAGAAAATTCTTCTGCAACATCGTCACATCGGTAATGCATTTCCCTTATGAGGAATCTTCATACTGGGGCGATTACTATCTTGATAAGGTCAGTGAAGTACATCCTGACTGGTATATCGACTATAAGCGCTATCTTTCAAAGTGCATGGATTTTGACCATGGTCTTGAGATATTGCTGAATTATCTTGAAGAAAACGGCATCGCAGACAAGACTGTAATCTGTATCTATCCTGACCACCGTCCGTATTGGATGGACTATGACACCGTAATGGAATACACCAGATGGATTAATCCTGACAGGTCCGGAGAGAATGGCATCTACCGTTCGCCGTTTATCATCTATAATACTGCTTCAGCTCCGGAAGTAAACAACAACTACTGTTCGACATTGGATCATGTTCCGACTATCGCGAACCTGTTTGATCTTGATTATGATCCAAGACTCTATCTGGGCAGGGACATCTATGATGGAAACAACACCATCATCCTGGCCAATGGAAACTGGATCAACGAATTAGGCTGGTATGATGCGACGAGCGAAACCTTCACTCCTAACAGCGGCGTTCCGATGCCTGATGCAACCTATATAAGCAGAAAGAATTCTGCTGCCCAGAATACCATCAAGATCTCCTATCTGATACTTGATGAGACATATTTTGCGAAACGTAAGCAAATCTGTTATCCGAAGTGATCTATGAAAATAAATAAAGTGTTCGATGTCGACAGCGATATCGATATTGCCAATATCATGTTTGACTCAAGAAAAGGATCGAGTGATTCGATCTTTTTTGCGATGAAAGGAAAGATCAATGACGGTCATAAGTTTATTGATAAGGCCATTGAAAACGGTGCTGTCTGCATCGTCCACTGCGATGAGGTTGTTAAAAAAGAGAATGTTCTGTATATAAAGACAGATGACGTGCAGAAAGCCTATATCGATTTCTGCAAGGCCTATTATGATCATCCTCTTGAGAAGATGAACGTGATCGGCATTACCGGAACCAACGGCAAGACGACTATCGCCTGGATCATCCGTTCGATCATCGCCAATTTTGAAAAATGCGGCTATATTGGGACGATGGGCTATTGCTACGGCGAAGATATCTATGATTCCAGCATGAATCTGACAACACCTAAATCCGATGAGCTCTTCAGGATCGGCAAGGAAATGTATGACTACGGCTGCCGGACCTTGGTGCTAGAGGCATCTTCTGAAGGTCTTTATACCAGAAGACTTGATGGAGTGCATTTCTCAACGGCCGTTTTCAACAATCTGAGCAATGACCATTTTGACATTCATGGCAACATGGAAGATTATTTCAAGGCCAAAT
>CADCPE010000014.1 GCA_902803275.1 uncultured Erysipelotrichaceae bacterium | reverse complement strand
TCATGCCCAGTTCTTCCCAGTTGAAATGTCCGATATTTATGGCTGCCTTGTTTCTGCCCAGTTCATTCGCATCTCTTATATATGAAAATACTGTCCAGTCGATGACTTCCCCAGGTATGATGACATCCGCAAACTTCTCCAGTGTTTCGATGACCTTGACGGAGTACTCGCCAGTGCTTCCGTCCTTTTTCCTGTACTGATTAGGAAACAGGTGTCCGACAAGGGCGATCCTGTGGACTCTGTTTTCGGGATCACCGACTATCCTTGCGCCGTTTAATCCGATCTTTTCCATGATGTATTCGGCCAGCTGCCTTACACTTGTCTCAGGTATCTCGATTAGATAGTGGGCAAAAAGACCGGTATCCTTATCCACCTTTGCCTGGTCTTGCCAGCCCAGATACTTTAATACACCGGTAAAGATGCTGTCGGGATCGTGGGCATGCATATGGTCATGATCCCTCCACACCACTATTCCGTGCTCGTCGAGCAGTTTTCTTTTTTCTTCATAGACTTCATTGGTGAATTCCTCGAACCAGCCCGGTCCATCATCGGATGTATAGAAAGTCGGTTCATGAACGACGATGAGGTTTGCCTCGAGCTCAATGGCCTTCCTGATGACCTTGATGTTCGGTGTCAGTGCCGTAACGACGCCAGTACACTCGATATCCGGATCGCCGCACTTGTAGTCATCACAGCCCTTGTATCCCTCAAGATGAGGATGATAATCGAGGATCCTGTCAACGATTTCTCTTATCTTCATTTTTACACCTCGCATGTAAAGCCAAACACCGGATTTGCTTCCGAATTATATAAGACCGCAACGCAGTAATTTGTTTCGCAGTATTGAACTTCTATCTTATCCTTGGACATATCTGTACTGATGATAAGTTTGTCCTTGTCGACAGCGGCTTCATATGCCAGTTGCTTTCCCTGTGAACTGACTTTCAGGCATTCTTTGAGATCGCCTTTCAGCATTAAGCCATCAGCCGTATTGTCAAAGCTTATCTCGATGTTCTCTTTTCTGACAGCCTTTGTGATGCGCGGGCAGTCGGCCACTAGCGAATCATCGCCATAGCTGTGCTTCATAACGATACCCGCAAGTCTTTGTCCGACGATCTTCTTGTGACGCGGATGAATGTTGTACTCTTCACCGGCATCCAGGATGCAGACATCATAGACCTCCTTGAGACTGGCTGCCGCCTTCTCCTGCTTGTGGCGCAGATCGTTGTACCTTTTGGCCGCCGTTGCTCCGACTCCGGAAAAAGGAGCCAGTTCGATCTGATAGAACGGAAGATCCTGCTTCCAGAGTTTGCGCCAGCAGTTTATCATCGTGATCATGGAGACATCATAGAAGTCGACCCAGTCTCTGGCGTCATCATCTTCTCCCTGATACCAGATGAATCCTCTGATCGCATATGGCGCCACATTGCACAGCATGTTTTCATAAAGGCCTGCAGGTCTTACGACGCTGCGCGGTCCCGGTGCATATGGCGCATAATCCAGTACCGGCATCGTTGAAGGATCAAAGTTCTCAAAGAACTCCTTGCCGAATTCGCCCATCATGAATTTCTCCGAGAAGGCTTCCTGTTCAGGAGTCTGGTCAGGAGTCTTTACTTCACTGGCCCTTATATACTTCCGATAGTCGGTATTGCTGCAGGCCTGCTCGTGCCAGTTCAGGATCGGTTTTAGTTCTTCATGTTCCAACAGATCTTCCATTGCCGTCCAGGCTGCGACAGGTGTTCCGCCCCAGTTGCAGCTGATGATGCCTACAGGAACATCAAGCTTCTCTCTCAGCACCATGCCCATGTATCCGGCAACAGCCGAAAAGTAACGGCGCTCTTCTTCTTTGATCCACTTGCGCCAGAATCCGGCATCAGGCAGATTGTTTATTTCCAGAAAGCCTTTGAAAGGCGTCTGCGGATATGTGAAGCATCTTAACAGGTCATCATCCTGACTGTTTCTGGTCTCAGGATAGTCTATATCATATTTCATGATGAATTCCATGTTCGACTGACCGCCGGCCAGCCAGACTTCACCGATCGCTACATCACTAAAAACGATGTGTTCTCCGCTTTTCTGAGAACTGATCTCCAGGCTTGTCTTATTGCAGGCCTTTTCCGGATCTAAAGTGATCGACCAGTATCCCTTTTCAGCGATCGTGCTTGCGCACTGATCATTCAGTTTGACAGTCACGGTATCGTTGTTTATGGCGGTCCCCCAGATCTTGATCTCCTTGTCTCTTTGAAGGACCATCCCTTCTCCAAAGATCAAAGCAGGCTGTAGTTTCATGTTACAGGATCCTTCCTTCTACATCCTTAAAGAATCTGTCGCAGTCTCTGGCCGCAAGTTCCGGCATCTCATCGGCCCCGCCATGGCCAAGATGCTGATACATCAGATAGGTAGCACCAGGTATGGCCTTGGCTACTTCCAGTGCTGCTTCCGGTGTTGCCAGAGGGTCAAGTCCGCCTTCCCAGATCATGACCGGGAAATCGATCTCATGCAGTCTTTGCAGAAGTTCTTCCTGAGACTTGGCATTGCAGCCTGTCATGTCTCCCAGCATCGGCAAGGCAAACTCTTCCTTCTTGCGGTGCATCAGGATATCCAGATGTTCCTCAAAATTCTCCTGTCTTCTCTTGAGTCTTTCGGGATTGTTTGTAGGCCAGGTTTCGATCCAGGCCGTCTTTCTTAACTGTTCAACGTTGCCGACGAACTCTTCCGCATGATCTCTCATCTTGGCTAAAGGTGCCGGCAGGTCTCTTTGTTCGTGGTATTGGGTAATGCCGTCGACACACACATAGGCTCTGATCAGCTCCGGCCTGTGGAAAGCGATATACCATGGTGCCCAGTTGCCGTGGGAGATCCCCGTATAATAGAAAGACTTGATGCCCATGACTTCCGCAAAAGCCATCAGATCTTCACCCCAGATCTTCGCATAGTCTCTTAAGGTCTGATCAAAGATATGTTCGGATTCGCCATATCCCCGCATATAGACGAGGAAGCAGTGATAGTCATAAGGCGGCTGTCCCAGCAGCGCCATATGGGAATCCTTGAAAAAGAAATTCTGGGTCGAAAGCAGATATTTATCTCCGCTTCCGTATTCTCTGTAAGCCAGTTTTACTCCATTCACATTTACTGTTTTTATCTCATGCATAAAATGATACCTCTTCCTGTATTTCGCTTTTAGGATAACAACTTCATACAGATGAAAAAATCAAAATAAATGCCTTGATTTATAATTTTCTCTTCTTTGTCTACAGGTGGGTGAATAAAAGCCAATGAGGATACAATATAATATAGTTAATTATTTATATGAAAAGAAACTTAATACCGACATGCAGATATAGCGATACAAGGCGAAGCAGATCCCTTTTTTCTTTTGTAATGGTACTGCTCATGCTTCTTGTTTTGCCTGTAAGCGTTTCGGCTGATGATCAGCAGATAACGATCGAAGAATATAACGGCCGACCTATCGGCGTCCTGGTCGGGCCTTTGATGGAAAGCGTTGCCGATGAATACTTTCCTGACAGCGAACATCTTCTTTTAAACAGCACCGTAGACTGTATCGGCGCCTTGCTCACAAACAAGATCGATGGCTTTCTGGGTGATGAGCCGGGCCTGAAGATGATCTGCGCTGAACAAAGCGAGATAAGCTACATTCCGCAAAGGATGATGACGAACAACTACAGCTTCGCTTTTAGGAAAAACGATCCTGCCAGTGCTGCCTTATGTGCAGAACTGAATGAATTTATCCTCAGATGCTGGGAAGATGGCACGATGAAACAGATCGACGAGATCTGGTTTGGTCTTGATGAAGACAGAAAAACCGTCGACATGTCTAAACTCAGCCATGAGGGCCGCATCCTAAGAGTCGCGACAACTTCCGCCGATATACCGTTCTCTTATATAAAAGACGGAAAGAACGTCGGTTATGATATCGACCTTATCGTGCGTTTCTGTTTAGAGAAAGGCTATGGCCTTGAACTTGTAGATGTGGATTACGCAGGAAGGATACCTGAGGTCGAATCCGGCAAATGTGATTTCTCAACCGATATGAACGTCACTGAAGAAAGGAAGGAACAGGTCCTGTTTTCTGAACCTACCAGCAAGGGCGGCATCGTTCTGGCGGTCCGCACAGCTGATCTTCAAACCGGAAAGGAAACCAACAACAATGCCAGATACCGCAGCATCGATGAACTTGCCGGAAAAAGGATCGGCATAACGACCGGCTCAATCCACGATAAACTTATTTCCAAGCGTCTTCCTTCTGCCAGGATCATGTATTTTACCGGTCTGGCTGATCTTCCTGTGGCCTTAAAGGCCAAACAGATCGACGCCTTTGTCGCTCCGGAATCAGCTGCCGTCTTCATGCGCTATGAAGATGATAGTCTCATCTGGCTCGATGAAGTGCTGACTGATGCCGATCTGGCCTTTGCCTTCCCAAAGAGCGAAGAAGGACGAATGCTCAATGAACAGTTTGATGAGTATCTGGGTAAGCTGATGTCAGATAAGACGGTGGACAGGCTCAAGGAAAAGTGGTTTGCCCCTGAAGAAGATGGAAAAACGATCATTGACTACAGCAGCCTCGCAGATATAAACGGCACTCTGCATGTGGCCACAGCTGCTCAGCAGATGCCGTATTGCTACGTAAGGGATAACAGTGTGGTGGGTCTTAAGATCGAGATCGTCGCACTTTTCTGTGAAGAATACGGTTATGCGCTTGAAGTGGATAAGATGAATTTTGAAGGCGTACTTGCCTCGCTGCAGTCTGGCAAGAGCGATCTTGCGGCATCCTGTCTGGCGATCACGGAAGAAAGGAAAGAAAGTGTCGATTTCTCAAGATCCTATACAAGCCAGAATGTCGTGCTGGTCGTGACTGATGAAGCCACAGAAAAAGGATCTGATCTGTTTACCGATATCTATAGCAGCTTTTATAAGACCTTTATCAGGGAAAACCGTTATAAGCTCTTTCTGGAAGGCATCGCTACGACGCTGCTTATAACGATGCTGTCGGTGATTGCCGGTACGATCCTGGGCTTTATCCTGTTCATGGCCTGCCGCAACGGCAACATACTGGCCAACAGGATCGCCGGCATAGGCGTCTTTCTGGTCCAGGGCATGCCGATGGTCGTGCTGCTCATGGTGCTCTACTACATCGTTTTCGGTTCTATGGCGATCTCCGGAATAGGCGTGGCAGTCATCGGCTTTACCCTTACCTTCTCTGCATCGGTGTACGTACTGATCAAAATAGCGGTCGGTACGATCGATCGGGGCCAGTATGAAGCGGCCTATGCTCTTGGTCATTCAAACAGGCAGACCTTTTATCGCGTCATACTGCCGCAGGCCATCCCGCACATCTTGCCCGCCTATAAAGGCGAGATAGTGAGCTTGATCAAAGCGACGGCCATTGTCGGCTATATTGCCGTTCAGGATCTGACCAAAATGGGTGACATCGTCAGAAGCAGGACCTATGAGGCCTTCTTCCCTTTGATTGCCATTACTGTGATCTACTTTGTTCTGGAAGGTCTGCTTCGTCTTCTTGTGAGCAGGATCTCCTTGAATATCGATCCCAGGAAAAGAAAAACTCCTGACCTCTTGAAAGGAGTGAAGATCCATGATTAGAATCGAACACTTAAGAAAAGAATATGACAATGCCATCCCGCTTAAGGATGTGAATGTTGAGATAAATGATGGTGACATCATTGCGGTCATCGGTCCTTCCGGTACCGGCAAGAGCACCCTGCTTCGCTGCATCAATCTGCTGGAAAGGCCTGACGATGGTCACATCTATTTTGATGGGGAAGATATAACCGACAGAAACTGCGATATCAGCAGGATCCGCCAGAAAACAGGCATGGTCTTTCAGAATTTCAATCTGTTCAATCATTTAAGTGTCATTGAAAACATCATGATGTCCCCTGTCAGGCTTAAAGGCGTTTCCAGACAGGAAGCTTTTGATAAAGGGATCGAACTGCTAAGAATGGTCGGTCTTGTGGAAAAGGCCTTCAATTATCCCGACGAACTATCAGGCGGCCAGAAGCAGCGTGTCGCGATCGCCAGGACTCTGGCCATGGATCCGGAAGTTATAATGCTCGATGAGCCGACCAGTGCCCTTGATCCGACGATGGTTGGCGAAGTTGAAGCGGTCATCAGGGAACTTGCGAAGCTGGGCAGGACGATGCTGATCGTGACCCACGAGATGAACTTCGCCCGCTCTATCTCCAATCGGGTACTCTATATGGATGAAGGCGGTATTTATGAAGATGGCACACCGGACGAGATCTTTGATAATCCCGGAAAGGAAAACACCCGCCGTTTCGTCAAGAAGCTCAAGGTCCTTACTCTGGATATCAGTTCCCGCAACTACGACTTCCTGAGCATGGCATCCATGATCGAAAACTACTGCAGCAAGAACGAGATCGCTATGGCATGCACCAAGCGCATCCTGCTGGTCTTTGAGGAAACAAGCCAGCTTCTGATCAATTCGATTAAGGATCCCCGTTTCAAAGCGGTCCTGGAATATTCTGAAAAGGATAAGAGCGCTTCATGGACATTCAGCTATGCCGGCATGCAGGCCGACATTACAAAAAGCGATGATGAACTGGGCATAAAGGTCCTTAAGGGCATCTGTGAAACGGTGACCTACTCTTTTGTGCAGGACAATGAACTTCCTAATCAGCTCTGCCTGCAAGTCAGGCTGAGCTGAGCTGATGATCTTCAATAAATGCTTCCATGGATCTGTCTGGAAGCATTTTTATGTTCTGTCGGTTTAGACATAATCAAAAGCCGACGACACATATTTAAAAGGAATTGAATGAAGTATCTGGAATAATTAAGATGTAATGCTGGCTCCACGTTTACAGCAAGCCAAAAGAAGGAGGAAACCGTTGCTCACGGGTCAACATAGTGGAGACATGTTGAAAATGTTGAAGATCCTCAGTGTCGGTCTTCAATGAGGTAAAAGGGCGAAGGCCTGATTATCAGAGCATAATCGATGTCAAGTATTACATTAAAAAACATTAAGAAGATCTATCCGATCACCCCGGAAGAGATCAAGCAGAACAAAAGAGCTGCCAAGAAAAGACAGGAAACAGCTCCGGATGAGGATTTTGTTCCTAATCTGCAGATCACTGATGAAGGCGTTGTAGCCGTTCAGGAATTCAACCTGGAGATCAAGGATAAGGAATTCGTCGTTCTGGTCGGTCCTTCAGGATGCGGCAAATCCACCACTTTGCGTATGATCGCCGGTCTTGAAGAGATCACTGAAGGTGAACTCTACATCGGTGACAAGCTTTCCAACGTCATCGCTCCTAGAGACCGCAACATTGCCATGGTCTTCCAGAACTATTCGCTCTATCCGCATATGACCGTCTATGAAAATATGGCCTTCTCTTTGAAGCTTGCGAAACTGCCTAAGGAAGAAATAGACGAAAAAGTCAGAGAAGCAGCCAGAACGCTGGAGATCACCCAGATCCTCGACCGTCTTCCAAAAGCCCTTTCCGGAGGCCAGAGACAGAGAGTTGCTATCGGCCGTGCCATCGTCCGTTCACCTCAGGTCATCCTGATGGATGAGCCATTATCCAACCTTGATGCCAAGCTGCGTGGCCAGATGAGATCCGAGATCATCAGACTGCGTCAGAAGATCAATACGACATTCGTATACGTTACTCATGACCAGGTCGAAGCCATGACTCTGGGCGACAGGATCGTCGTCATGAAAGACGGCTTTATCCAGCAGGTCGGTACCCCGCAGGAAGTATTCAATCATCCATATAACGTCTTCGTTGCCGGCTTTATCGGCACGCCACAGATCAACTTCTTCCACAATATCCCGCTGACGATCAAAAACGGCGATTACTATGTTACTATCCAGGGCAGAGATATCAAACTTGATGAAAGATATCAGAAAGGTCTCAAGGAAAAAGACCATCCTGAAACGACTGTTGTCGTAGGTGTAAGACCTGTCCATGTTGAAATGGCTGAAGAAGGCTTTACCGGCAACATCGAAGTTTCAGAAATGATGGGTTCAGAAGTACATCTGCACATCAACCTTAACGGTGAGGATATCGTTGCAGTTATCCCGACTGCCAACCTTGATCTCGACAGAGTTTCATTAGGCAAGGATTTCACCTTCAACTTCAATCCATCCCTGATCCACGTCTTTGATGCCGAAACGGAAAACAATCTTATCTAAATATACTTAACTTATGTATCAGAACAATTACGAGGAATTAAAAAAGGTCGTCGCTGAAGACGCCGTGGTCATCAATATTTCAAGGCACCGCAATCCTGACGGGTCGATGAACAGAAAGCTCAATCTTGATACCTGGAACGAAGCGGTAAAAAGATTTGAAGTCATTCCGCTCTGGCCAGAAGGCCAGACGCCGGGCTTTGATGAGCGTGATCCTTTACAGATCGAACCGTCGATCATCTTCGTTCCTGCTCAGGGAAAGAGTGAAAAGACCGGTACGATCATCGTTGCCTGCGGCGGCGGATTCTCGACCAGGACCGGATGCGAAGGTTTCAATGTTGCATTGTATTTTGCGGATAAAGGTTTCAATACGGCGATCCTGACATACAGACTGCAGCCTTATTCAAGAAAAGACGCTCTTGATGATATGCAAAGAGCGATCAGAACGATCCGCTGCAGGAAAGATGAACTCAATGTGACCGACAAGATCATCTGCATGGGCTTTTCAGCCGGAGGCATGCTGTCGGGCAATGCCGGAACCCATTTTGATCAGGGCCTTAAGGACAGCGATGATCCGATCGAAAAAGAAAGCTCAAGACCGGACGGCATCGTGATGGGCTATGGAGCCTTTGCGTTTGCCGGACTTCCGGGCGGCTTCTTCGTCGATCCGTTCTCTGATACCATCAGGAATCCGTTCTTTGCCAACAAGGAAGAGCTGATCTACTATTCTCCTGAAGTGAATATCACAAGAGATGTACCGCCTTTCTTCATCTGGCAGACCAACAGCGATGATCCGCGCAACTCTTTCGCTCTGGGGCAGAGTCTTACGGCAGTAGGCATTCCGTTTGAAATGCATCTGTTCCCTGAGGGCGTTCACGGACTGGGTCTTGCCGATGGCAGAAACGATCTGGCCATGGACATACCGCACGTCCATAAGTGGGCCGATCTTTGTACGGATTGGATAAACAATATTTTCTAGAAACAGAGCCATCACTTGATGGTTCTTTTTTTGGTTTTTTGCTTTTGCCTTATCTGTCTTTTTCCTGCCTGGTCTAACAATATTATTGAAAAACCGATTTACAGCTGTTTTGCTTTATAATTTAATTAATAAAAGAAGATACTTACAGAGGTGTTCCTATGAAAAATACCATATTAAAAGGAGTTCTTATCATGTCTTTGGCATTACTGTTAAGCAGCTGTCTTGGTGGACATTCGATCAAAGTCGTTTCCGGTGAGCGCTTTCTGGATAAATGTCCGAAAAGGGCCAAGGCCGGCGATACGGTCAAGGTGCTGACTGTTGTGGTTTCTGATGGCGATCTGTATCTCAACGGCAACAACGGCCTTGAGATCAAGAAGATCAAAGACGGCGAATTCGAATTCATCATGCCTGATCATGATGTTGAACTAAAGATCACCGTTATAAGTAACGGTATGGCTTAAGGAGGTCTTCCATGGAATTAAAAGCTTTTGTCTGCCCGCAATGCGGCGCATCGTTGAGTGTTGACAGCAGCGATGTCAATATTGCCAAATGTCCTAAATGCGGCAGCACCATTCACATCAGATACGAGAAAAACGAAAATGATAACGGCAGAAGAGATTTTGTCACCGCTGATGGCATCAAGGTTGCTTCGGCAGTTGTTCCGGAAGATTTTGAACTGAGCGCCACCATAAACAACAGCTGGCAATCAGAAATGATTCCTTTCACTGCCAGAATCAAAGCAAGTGATGACAACGGCATCGTGCTGGTCTCTGACTCCAAGGAACTCTACCATGATGTCAGAAACATCTTCATCAAGACCATTATCGGTCTGGTACCGAATCACACAAGCAGCGGTTACTGCTCTTTTATGGATGATGAACAGATCATGAAGGACTTCGTCTCATCGACCTACAACCGGCAATTCCGACTGGTTTCCAAGACCAGACTGCCGAGCTTTCTGGGAACTCATCCGCAGGAAGCTTTAGACCAGCTTAAAACTGACATTCAGACCTTTGATTCTTTTGTGGAGATCAATTCCACACCTGTAAACCACAGATGCGAATCTATCCTTTACAGATATGAATCCGAACTGGAAAACGGCTGCAAGGTCGTGATCTTTGCGGGCATGGATTATGAAGGAGCGGAGCTGCTTTATGGCGGAGACCTGCTTAAAGGTTTGAATCTTGACGGCATCAAGGAAAACGTCTCCAAGATCTTTGGCGATTCGCCTTCCTTCAACAGTCTCAACGAAACGATATCCGATGTCATCAAAGGCAAGGAAAAGCTCACCTTCAGCGATATGATGAGCGGCGGCCTGATAGGCAAGGCCATGCGTAAACAGAAGGAAGCCAAAGAGCCTGAACCTGTGAAAAATGATGAGCCAGCAAAGGAAAACGAGGAACCGATATTCGGTCATCCGAAAAGAAGAGTTGATCAGATCACCTTCGGTGCCTATCGCAAATATGCCTGTCTGGCTCTTGCGGACAGGGAAGAAGATGCCCAGAGGATCTTCCTAAACTTCGTCGCAACACTGATAACTGATCAGGCTATGGGCCAAAGGCAGAACGAGAAGATCGCTCAGAAGATGGCGGAGATAAGGCAGGTTGTTGCTCAGAATCAGGCTATCGTCATGCAGAAGCAGCAGCAGCTGCACGCGATGCAGATGGAAACTTCAAAGAAGATATCCGAATACTCACGCTCGGCATCCGAAGGCCTGATGGATTCGATCAGATTGCGGAATGAATCGCAGGACAGGATCTCAAAAGCAAGAAGCGAAGCCACCATGGGCGTCAATACCTATACCAACAGCTACGGTCAGGATGTAAGTGTAAGTGTCGGAGCCGATCATGTTTATGAGAATCAGTATGGAGACGTCTATGGCGTTTCAGGAAATGCTCTTGATCAGGACGTGCTCAATGATCTCAACTGGAAAAAGATAGATGATAAATAGGAAAGGTTAAGCAGATGATTATTAAAGACGGCAGCAGAAACTTGTTGGAATGTGAACTTCCCAAAGGCTATGAAACTCAGGGACATATGGAAGTTATCAGTTATCCTTTAACTCAGCGCATTCACATTGAAGTCAAGGCGACCAAAGGCAACTGCATGATCCATTATCAGACTGGTGAATCATATATCTATGAGAAGAAAAGATTTCAGATGCCTTATATGTTTGAACAGCCTCAAAACAGCAGGCCTCAGAATGATACCGGCGCCTGGTATGCGACCCCGCAGTCTTTGACTGATGATATCGACAGCATAGCTGCTTCCATCCTGGGCAAAAAAGTCAAAGGCAAGGACTATTGTGACCTGTCCGAAAACATGTCCAGAAGGATCGAGGAAGAATACAGGAACAGCATTCAGGAATTCATCAGCAATATCCAGTTTGCCATGTCTCTTTCTGCGGTCCCTTTGGGCATCTGCATAAGAAAGTATCTGCTGGACGGCGGTATAGGTGTCTATGAAGACAAGGGCAGGATCCTGGCCGTATGTATAAACCGTCAGGGCTTTGAGATCGATACCATCAATGCCGCCGGCATTTATGAGAATATTTCCGACAGGCCTTTCGGTCAGGCGGAAACCGATATGAACACGCCGATCGCCTCGGCCGAATGGAAGATGCCTTTTGTCGGCTACATGATCTCTGATAAAAAGGAAGATCTGAAGGATTTCCTGAGATTTATTGATACCGTCAGATCTACCGATGAGACGGAACGCTATATCAAGGAATTTAACGCCATGCAGGAACAGGCGCAAAGACAGAAAGCTTCAATGGAAAGCATGCAGAACCAGGCCATGTGGAACGCCGCCTTTGCTCAGCAGCAGGCTTCCTGGGCGGCATCCGATCGTCTCAGAGATTCCCTTTCAAGAGATCTCGACAGCTGGCGTGCCGGATTGAATCAGTCTATTGCACAGAACGATATGCGTTTTAATACCGGTCACTCCTTGGGCGAGAGCAGTGATGACTATATCCAGAGGCTCAGGCACGAATCGATCATGGGCGTCGAGACCTATGAAAGAAATGACGGATCGACGGTTGAATATTCAAACTATGCCGACCGGGTATTTGAAAACAATCTCGATTCTACACAGCATTTCGGCACACATCATTACTTTGATGACTATGTGCCGGAAGGATGGCATGAGATGAAGAAAAAGTAGGCTTCTAAACCTACTTTTTTTATTACAGAAGTTTTATCTTTATGTTCGATATTTTTTGCTTTGCCACCACCATCGATCATTGCAGCACCGTGAGGTGTTTTTTTATTTATAAATCAGAACATCTGCATCAGAAGCCACATTATGATCACGATGCCCGCGAAGATGAAGAAATACTTGAAGAAGGTCATGATGAACTGCCTGCTGTTTTCGGCTTCAAGTTTTCTTGCCTGTTTTTTCTCGGCTCTGCTCTCGCTTAGCTGTTTGCCCGCAAAATCAAGCACTTCCTTGACTGTGCCGCTCAGGTCGATGTTGACATTGTCCGCGTGTTCGATGTTTGCGTACTTAACGTTGTAGTTGTTTATTGCCTTCTCAATGATAAAAGGCGTGTTGCAGAACCGGCAGACAGCTGCCTCCTTGCTTGGATCGACTTCCAGTCTTGCTCCGCACTGTGTGCAGATCGCCGGTACCAGTTTAACTTTTTTCTCTTCTTCCACGGTGATATCTCCTTGTCTGTTTGATCGAATCATATATCCTGCTTTATGGCTGCTGCACAGCTGTAGGCAGTCGACAGCGCTATCTGCAGATTGAAGCCTCCGGTAAGCGCATCGACATCCAGCACCTCACCGATGAAATACAGGTCTTTACAGATCTTTGATTCCATCGTCCTGGGATCAATCTCGCTTACATCAACCCCGCCGCTGGTCACGATGCCTTTATCTATGCTTTCAAGTCCCATGAAGCTCACTTTGAAGTGCTTAAGATCTTTAAGCAGCTTCAGCCGTTTTTCTTTGGTCAGTGAATTCAGGATGATTGATGTATCGGTATTGGTGTTTTCTATAAAGAAATCAATAAAGGATGCAGGAAGCAGCTTCGCAAGAAGATGTTTCACATCCTTGTTGGGCTCTGCTTCGATCTCTCTCAACAGCCTCCTATCAAGCTTTTCCTCGTCCAGAGCCGGCTTGAGATCCAGCGACATTTCAACTTCGCCTATCCTGTTGATCAGTGAAGACATGCTTAGAACGATCGGGCCGCTTATCGATCCTGGCAGAAATTCAAGATCGCCGAAGATCGTCTTGGTGAACTTATCGGCCTTGCAGGTCAATGATACGTTCTTCATCGTCAGATCCAGCATTTCGTGTCTGATCGTCTCTTTTATCCTGATCGGACACAGTGCGCTTTTTTGTTCAACTATCCTGTGCTTGAACTCTTCAGCAAATCTGTATCCGTCACCGGTCGATCCGGTTGAAGGATAGGATCTTCCTCCGGTCGCAATGACCAGTTTATCCGCCTCGTATCTTCTGTTCCCGCAGCTGACAATGAATCTGTCATCCTTTTTCTTTATGCCCGTTACCTTCTGATCGAATTGGATGTTCACCCTGTTTTTTCGACATTGTCTGAGCAGGCAGTCGATGATATCGGCAGATCTGTCACTTACCGGAAAGACCCTGTTGCCTCTTTCTGTTTTTAATGGGCACTCATGTGTATTGAAGAATTCGATCGTATCAGCCGGTGTGAATCGGTTGATGGCCGAATAGAGGAACTTCGGATTTCTGACGACGTTGCTGATGAACTGTTTGACATCACAGTTATTGGTGATGTTGCAGCGTCCCTTGCCGGAGATATACATCTTCCTTCCGGCCTTGCTGTTGGAATCGATGAGCGTGACTTCATTGTTCTCATCTGCTGCATTCAGTGCAAAAAACAGTCCGGAAGCACCGGCGCCTATGCAGATTATCTCTGTCTTCTTTTTTGTTTCGCTCATATGTCTACACCACTATTCTACTATCTACAAAGTTATCTTATCATTCCATCTGAGTGTTAAATACATTAAAATAAAGACAACAGTATGCATATGAAAATCAGAAATCTGCTCAGTTTGTTTCTTGTCACTATACTTTCTCTGTTGCTTTTTGGCTGTGCCGGTTCAGATAATAGGGAATTCAGTTCCATCGAAGAGCTTAAAGACAAGCGCATCGGCATCAAGCAGGGGACCGTATATGACGGCATAACCAAGAAGACCTTTCCTGAAGGCGAATATTTCTACTTTGCTTCCGCTTCCGATCTGGCCTCTGCCTTAAAGGGCAACAAGATCGATGCTTTTGCGATCGATGATACAATCCTTTCAGAAGTCATCAAAGAAAATCCCGAGATCGGCCGCCTCAATGAACATATCGCCTCCTTTGAATGTGCCTTTGTCTTCAACAAAAACGATCACGGCGCTGAGCTTTCAGAAAAGATGAATGTCATGCTGAAGGAGCTTAGAGAAAGCGGTGAACTTGACCGGCTGTATGAGAAATGGCTTAACTACGATTCTGATACCGTGATGTATGATATCAGTTCTCTTAAAGGCGGTAACGGCAAGATAACTCTTGCCTCTCAGACGGGATGTCCGCCTTTTGCGATCCTGCTCAACGGAAAGATCGCCGGTTATGAAGTTGAACTTGTCGCGCTGTTTTGTGAAAAGTACGGTTACACTCTTGAGGTCGATGAAATGTATTTTGACGGTCTTCTATCTGCCGTTCAAAGCGGCAAGGCCGATATTGCCGTAGGAGGCATAGGCAAGACTGAAGAGAGAGCCAAATCCGTTATCTTCTCCGATACGGAAGCTATCGTCTATGGCGATGTTGCGATACTCAAAAAAGGCACTTCTTCTGCACAGGGGTTCTTTGATGGCATCTATACAAGTTTCAGACGCACATTTATAGATGAGGATCGCTGGAGGATGTTCTTTCAGGGCATATTCGCTACGATGGCTATTACGATCCTTTCAATAATCCTGGGAACGCTTCTGGGATTTGTCGTTTATACAAACACCAGAAACAATACCGGTGTCGTTCTTAAGATCGTCAGGTTCTCGATCTGGCTCATCCAGGGTATGCCGATAGTGGTCCTGCTGATGGTCCTTTACTACATCGTTTTCGGCAAGATCTCGATCGACAGCTTCTGGATCTCGATCCTTGGCTTTACCTTGACCTTTGCCTGTTCGGTCTACAACATGCTTTCAGGTGCCATAAGCACGATCGACCCAGGTCAGAAACAGGCCGCCTTTACTCTGGGCTATTCAGATAAAATGACTTTCTACAAGATCCTGCTTCCGCAGGCAATAAGCTATATCATGCCTTCATATAAGTCGGAGATCGTCTCCCTTATCAAAGCTACCGCTGTCGTCGGCTATATTGCCGTGCAGGATCTGACGAAGATCGGCGACCTGATCAGAAGCAGGACTTATGAGGCTTTCTTCCCGCTGATCGTCGTAACGGTGCTCTACTTTATACTGGCCGGCATCCTCAATGCCCTGGTAAAGAGAATAAACATAAGGATCGATCCAAGAAAACGTACTCCTGAGCAGATACTGAAAGGAGTGAAAACAGAATGATCGAGATCAAGAATCTGGTTAAGATATACAGAGTAAATCCGATAGTCAATGATCTTTCAGTGACCATCAATGACGGTGACATCATCTCGATCATCGGTCCGTCGGGCTGCGGCAAGTCCACTTTTATCAAATGCATAAACATGCTGGAAAGACCGACAAGCGGACAGATCTTTATCGATGGCGAAGAGATCACGGCTGCGGGATATGACCTGCTTAAGGTCAGCAGAAAAGTCGGTATGGTCTTCCAGTCTTTCAACCTGTTTGAAAACATGACTGTGATCGAAAACGTCATGAACCCGCAGGTCGACATCCTGAAAACAAGCAGACAGCAAGCCTATGACAAGGCCGTTAAACTGCTTAAAAGGGTCAACCTTTTCCAGAAGGCCTTCAGCTATCCTGATCAGCTTTCAGGCGGTCAGAAACAGCGCGTCGCCATTGCCAGAACGCTGGCGATGGATCCGGAGATCATCCTGTTTGATGAGCCTGTAAGTGCGCTTGATCCGGCAATGGTCGGCGAAGTCAAGGCCGTCATCAAAGATCTCACCCATACAGGCAAGACGATGCTTATCGTCACCCATGATATGGATTTTGCGCGATCCATCGGTAACCGCCTGTTCTACATGGATGAAGGCACCATCTATGAGGAAGGCGATCCTGAAACTGTCTTCAACTTCCCTAAAAAGGAGAAGACCAGGCGCTTCGTCAACGGACTCAAGGTCCTGGAATTCAAGATCGACGATAGTGACTATGATTTCTATGGTGCCTATGCTTCAATTGATGAATACTGCCGCAGGAATCATATCGATTACAGGAAATCTTTCCACATCCATTCAGCTTTTGAGGAACTGTGTCAGGGTATCCTGCTTGAAAAACTCAATGATTATCGGGTCTGCTTCTCTGTGATCTATTCACAGAAAGATGACAGCGTAGAGATCAGCGTTCTTTATGGTGATGAACCCTGCAATATCCTTGAAGAAAATCAAAGCAGTCTTCCATTAAAGATCATCAAAGGCATTTCTTCTTCACTCAGATATGAAAAGACCGATGAAAAAGGATATGCCAACAGGATCCTGATGGAAATACGATAAATATAGATCTTTGGTATCTGTTATAAAAAGTTCTCTTATCAGAGAACTTTGTTTTTTATGATTCCCGGCTGTCAAGTACCACAAGTACCGCAACTATTGCAGCCATTGTTCCGTTCAAAGGATTGTCTGCGATCTGACGCATATAGGAACGCACGATCGTGCCATCAGGCATCGTTTCATCAAAGAAGGCTTTTCCTCCCTCGGCACAGCACTTTCTGAGCATCATGACAAATGGTGCGCCCGGTCCTTCAGGAGTCTCTTCGAAGGAATTGCCGCTTAATCCGGACAGATCAAAATTGAAGGTCCTCATCATGAAGTCGCGATAAGCCTGATTGCTGCGGGCAAACCGTGCTTTGTTGCCGGCCACTTCGATAACGGCCATTGGCACTGTGTTATAGTAGTTCTTCAGGTTTTCTGCATCATCCCTAGCAACAGCATTAAGATCATAAAGGCTGACTCTGTCGATCGTATCGAAGTATTCAGATTCTTTTGGATTCTCAAAACCGATCTGGGTGCCTGTTTCATATCTTCTCAGGATCTCATCCATCGGCAACGGCTTGGTGTAGTAATATCCCTGAAGTTTGGCACAGCCGATCTCTCTTAGGAATTCGACCTGTTCCTTTCTTTCAACACCTTCGCAGATCGTATCGATGCCCAGTCCTTCAGCCATCTTTACCAATTCAGTAAGGATGATCCTGTTTTTTATGCCGTTTGAGAACTGCTGCATGAAACGCATATCGAATTTGATCAGGTCAACACGCATGCTTTGAAGCATATCCAGAGATGAATAGCCGCTGCCGAAATCGTCGAGCCATACCTTGAATCCCAAAGCTCTGAAGCGGTCGATCTGAGCCTGGATGAATTCAAAATCGCTGCCGATGATGCTTTCGGTTATCTCGATCGAGATCAGATCGTGAGGTATTTTCTTCGCATCGACAAGTTTGCGGATCTCTTCTACGATATCGCAGGCATTGAAGTCATTGCGTGAAAGGTTTAGAGATTGCGGGACCAGGAAGAGATTGGCCTCTTCCAGTTTCTTGATCTTGTTCAGTGTCTGTTCGATCACATAAAGATCCAGCTTATAGATCAGATTGGCTTCTTCAAGATACGGAATGAAGCTGTCAGGAGGAAGCAGGCCGCGTTCAGGATCGATCCAGCGAGCCAGAGCCTCTTCTTCACAGACCCGGCCGTTTGTTGCACGAATGATCGGCTGGTAGTAGACCTGGATCCAGTTTTCATCCATCGCCCGATTGAAATGAGAAAGTATATACTGCTTCTTCTCGGCATTCACCTGCATCTTTTCATCAAAATATTTGAATCCTGATTCATAGGTGTTATGGATCGCGTCACGGGCGATCTTCGCCCTGTCACAGGCGGCGCCGATCATGATATCCCCCTTCTTGTCAAGGTAGATGCCGACACGGATCGCCGGGCAGTCTTTCCTGTTCTGTTCTTCCCATTTATTGAAGAGTCTGTTGAGTCTGTCTTCAAGACCTTTCACTTCAGCAAACACGACAAATTTGTCGGAACCCAGACGGCTGCAGTTTTCGGCTTTGAATTCCCCGATAAGCAGTTTGGAAAGCGACTGCAGGAGCTTGTCCCCTCGAGCAAAAGTATTTCTTTCGTTGTAGTATTTCATGCCACTGATATCAATAAACAGGAAAGCAGGATAATCGCCTTTTTCCATCATGGCTTTTCTTTCAAAGGTGCAGTACCTGAAGAAGTGAGCTGTTCCCTGCAGACCTGTAAGCAGGTCATAGTAGTTTCCTTCTTCCATGGCTGCTTCAAGTTTCTGTTCCAGTGATCCGCGGTATTCCTCTCTTTCACTTTCCAGCACGAAGCTGTGGATGAAGCAGGAACCGAGCATGTAGCCGATCGAGTATAGAGGAAGAAGCGGATATGTTACCTGTCCGATCACAAAAGCGACCATCGACGCACTGAACAGGTAGATAGCCATATGTCTGTATCTCATGACACCTTCGCTCTTTACAGCTGATACCGATGCATAGATCGTCGTCATCACATACATGGCTATCTGCAGGATCAGTATGAGGTAACGGGCATTCAAGGCATGATAGATGCCGGTCTCATCGAAGTAGAAGAGTACCGGATAAAAGAAATTGATCATGACGACCAGGACCTCGAAGATCAGAAAAGCCCAGCCGATAAGTCTAAGCGCCTTTCCGAAAGCGTTGTCCTGCTTCAGATAAAAGACCACATATCTCGTCCAGGCAAAGATCGAACTTGCCATGGCGATAAAATAGAATGCGGTATCTATGTAAGCCAGGGTGATCAGATTGTTTTCATACAGGATGCCCCAGATGATGTCGGTGATATAAAAGGCGATGACATTGTAAAGGAAGGTGCGATACTGTAAAAAAGCCGGAACACTTCCGTGGTTGATTTTTTTGAAGATGATGTCATGGTTGATTATCAGAAGGATAAGCAGAGCCAGAATACCCGCAAAAGAATACAGCATCGCCTTTATTTTCTACTTATAGTATACAATCAAAAACATTTTAGCACGGTTTTTGTATACAAAAGGCAGGAATCTTCCTGCCTGTAAGCCATGGATCTTTTGTCTTTGACCTATTTTACGACATGGACGGTGAATTCCGGAGACTGTACAAAGAAGGAACTGCCGTCCGTATAAGTGAAGTGGACTGCGATGTCGACCGTGTCATAGACCGCACCTTTCGCATAGACATTGCCATAGCCGTCGATATCCAGCGCTGAAG
Organism: uncultured Erysipelotrichaceae bacterium; assembly: GCA_902803275.1. Taxonomy (GTDB): domain Bacteria; phylum Bacillota_I; class Bacilli_A; order Erysipelotrichales; family Erysipelotrichaceae; genus Colivicinus. Next base: position 398 of record CADCPE010000014.1, on the reverse strand, counting down.
TATAGGCGGTATGGAAATCAACATCCTTGGTCACGTCTGTCTTGTTGTAGTTGAAATCCCAGCAGGCGACATGAATGGCCTGATAAGGGATCTTTTCACCGCTTCCGGCCTTGACGGATACGTTGTTTTCCATCTTGAAGATGACATCTTCACCTTCGACACAGACATCACATTCCCCCTGAACGCCGCTTGCAGCCTGGGCGATGATCTTGGTCACGCCCGGGAAAACGCCGTACACGATGCCGTTGCTGTCGACTTTGGCGATACTCGGATCGTTTGACTTATAAGTGATCGTCTTGTCTGCCACGGTCTCCGGAGTCAGCTTGGCCGTCAGCTGCATGCTTCCATCCACATTCAGGGTGATCTTCTTAGGATCAACGGTCACAGCGGTCGCTGCC
>CADCPE010000013.1 GCA_902803275.1 uncultured Erysipelotrichaceae bacterium | reverse complement strand
TTGTAGGCATTGGCATAGTTTACGGAGTCTATCGAGACCTGACGGCCTACTTCAACAGCCAGATCCTGCATCGGAAAGACAACTGCACCTCTTGTGCACAGCAAAGGATATGAATATTTGCTCATAGGATACCTCCTTTTTATTTCAATAAAAGACGCAAAGCGTCTTTATGTGTTATTTCTTAAGCAAGTCTAAAGTCTTGCGGGATTTCAGATCGGAACTGATGTTTTCGCTTGGGATGTATTTTCTGATTTCTTCAACATCCATGCCATACATCTCGGCCATCTTTTTGTATTCTTCGTTGATGTCTTCTTCGCTGACTTCAACATTTTCCTTCTTTCCGATCTCGTCAAGCGCAAGATTTATCTTAATGCGCTTGATCGCATTTTCCTTAAGTGATTCTCTGAATTCCTCCATCTTCTGTCCGGTCATTTTCAGGAAATCGGCCAAAGAGAAGCCCTGCTGCATCATGTTCTGTTCATAGTTCTGCACGATACTGTCGGTTTCTGATTTGATCATCGCATCAGGAATCTCTACCTCCGTGATCTCGGCAATTTTATCTAAGAGATCATCTTCAGCTTTTCTCTTGGCATCATCCTGTTTTCTCTTGAGAAGATTATCTTCAGTATATTTCTTAAGATCTTCAACAGTTTTGACGTTTTCGTATTTGAGCTCTTCAACAAACTCATCATTGAGTTCAGGAAGGACTTTTTTCTTTATTTCATGAACGGTCACCTTGAAAGTTGCCGGCTGGCCTTTCATTTCTTCTGCGTGGTAATCATCAGGGAATTTGACGTCAATTTCCTTTGTTTCTTCTGATTTCATACCAATCAGTTGTGATTCAAAACCTGGAATGAAGGAGTTAGAGCCGATCACCAGATCATAGTTATCAGCTTTTCCGCCTTCAAATGGTTTGCCGTCCTTGAAGCCTTCAAAATCAATTACCACGGTATCGCCATCCTCAACTTCGCCATCTTCCTTGAGTTCGAGGTCTGCCTTCTGATTAAGCAGAGTTACGATCTGGTCGTTGATCTCGTTTTCATCAACCTTTGATTTTTCTTCCTTGTATTTGATCTTCTTGTAGTCGCCAAGTTTTACATCAGGCAAAACAGGACATACGAATGTAAGAACGCACTTGTCATCACTTAGATCATCCAGCTTGAGTTCCGGACGATCGATCAGAGTAACATCGTGTTCCTTGATCCCATCTTCCAGAGCTTTCTGAGCCATAGCTTCAGCTGCATCGAGCAGTGTTTCGTTATGACTGATATATTTCTCGACCAGATGCTTTGGAGCCTGGCCTTTTCTAAAGCCTTTAACTTCCACCTTTCTGGCTAGCTTATTAAAAGCTGAATCGATTGCAGCCTTCCATGAATCGCCTTCCAGTGTTACTGTCAGTTCAGCTTTGGCATTTTCTACTTTTTTGTACTCAGACATATTCTTTTCTCCTTATCACAGACTAGATTATTTTATCATTATTGGATCTCATTTTCTATAAAAAAGACCTTATTAAAGCACTCAATTAGCACTTTCAAAAGCCTTCAGAATGTATTCAATTATCTTATCAGAGACTCTGATGCCTTCATCATGATCTAAAGCCTTCGGCAAAGCCAGTAAAACCTCCTTATAGAGCAGTTGCTCAGCCATGCGCATCATTGAAGGGTCTTTCATAAATCGTTCCTGTATCGCCTTTAAACCGCTTAAAAAGCCTGCGCTTTCTTCTGGCCTTATGATTTCTTTAGGATTGAATGAATCTTCCCCATATGAGAATTCATGATTTATCTCCTGCCTTATCAGTGAATCTATAAGCAGCGCTTTTGCGTTGATGTATCCTTGAGATGAAAGATATTTCTGGCAAAGATCGATGTATTCACGAAGGTTTCTTTTATTAAGTCCATCAACAGCCATCAGCTGATGAACTTCGTCCATGAACAGATACTTTTCAATATCTTCATCTGTTAGGCTTCTGGGAATGAAAGATGCTTCCTTGACAGTGTTTAGAAATTCCTGAAGCTGTCTTTCAACATCTCTAGGAACATAGGGAACACTGAGTTCATTCTCAATAAGCCTCCTAGCCTGTTCATATTCCTTGTTTTCGATACATTCTTTGATCTCTTTAAGTATTTCTTCGTAATAGTTCATTTTGATCCAAATACTATTCTAATATATTTTTAATATATTCCATCGGTATGAATCTTATTCCATTTACGCATTTTTCTGTATCGGCAGCTTTAAATCCCAGCTTATGATAGAAAGATATGGCATATATCGAGGAATTGACCGTGATCTTTTCAAGACCGGTTTTTTCAAGTATATGAGCAAAAAGTTTTCTGCCGATTCCCTGTTTCTGGAATCTGCTGTCAACGAAGAATAAAGCGATATGTGAATCTTTGCTTCTAAAACCGATAACACCGATCAGGTTTTCATCTATGAATGCACCATAAAACTCAAGCAGGCAGATAAAACTATCATCATTAACCGTTCGATAGAATTCTTCGATCCCTTCTTTTGTGTAGTTGACTGCTTCAGATTCATTGAATACGTCAAGAATGAGCTTGATTGCCTTATCATATTCTTTCCTTTCAAGTTTTCTGATATATGGATCACTATCGAAACTATTCGCGTATCTTGTTTTCATAAATACTTTATCTTTCTCTATAAAACAGGAAAGCAGTCGCTGCTTTCCGTATGTTTTTATTGATTATTGAGCCTTCTGTTTGAGCTTGATATTACGTTTATCCTGATAGAGTTTCTGATCAGCTCTCTGCATGCATTTCTGGAAAGTATCCGGTTCTTCCAGAAGTTCATCATAGCCGATCCCGATTGAAAGCAAGAATTCCGTATTATTATTGCGGCATTCATCTTCAAGTTCATTCCGCAATTCCCCGATGAAAGGTTCCATCTCGCTTCTGCTTTGCGGATGAACGATAATGATGAATTCATCACCGCCATAGCGTCCCAGGAAAACTGGCATATTATGATTTCCTACGACCTTTTTAAGCGAATCAGAAAGGATCCTTAGAGCCCTGTCACCTTCAGCATGTCCGTATGTATCGTTGATGACCTTGAAATCATTGATATCGATCATAATGACGTATGTCAGTCTGTTATCCTTGTGTATATTCGATCTTTGTTCAACGTAGCGCAAGAGCTGTCCGCGATTGTTAAGGCCGGTCAAAGGATCCACGGAAACCTGTCTTTGAATCATCTGGATAAAGAATACCAGCATCAGGATCGTTGATGTACAGCAGAAGATCGGCTCGTAAGGATAGAAGATCATCTCGAAGAGTCCACCGGCTACGACCAGAAGCGGGAAAAAGCCGATCAGCAGATGCTTGCTTTTTTCTGCTCGATTCTCTTCTTTCATCACCCTTTTTATCGTGTAATACATTACGGCAATAAGGTTTATATAAGGGGCACCCACCAGGAAAAAATTGAAATTTTCCGTAACTTCGAGGTTATCGCTGATCAGAAAGCCGGGATTTGATATATATGTAATAACCATTATCACCATGGAGATGATAAACGGCAAAGATAAAGTCAGTCTGAATTTCAGATCATTACGGTATTCGACCTGTTCGACAGCCAGGACATATTCGAGCCAGGTATAGGTAATGAGGACCATTCCCAGATAGGTGCACAGAGTATTTGAAACAACATTGAAACGGGTGACCGGAATCTTCTTTGCGATGAGAGCGGCCCAGACACAGTCAACTGCAAAGTAGAAAATAAATGCGATCAGTGCACGGTCATACTTGATCTGTTTTTCCTGCCTGTCGATATTAAAAACATCATGAAGCAAAAGTATCATAAAGATTATGATGCAGAAAATGTTTGTCCCGGCATAATGAATGAAAAAACTTGTCACTGATTATTCCTTTCAACTTTACATTTTTATAATATACCAATGCGATACTGCATATTAATAATTGATCCGATCAGCGAGTTTGGCTTCAAATTCATTTATCGCTATCGGCTTGGAGAAATAGAATCCCTGGAAACGATGACAGTCCATTTCCGTAAGTTCTTTTAATTCTGAAGCATTCTCAATGCCTTCGGTAATCACATCCATGCCAAGATCATGTGCCATATTGATAATAGATTTGAGAATGATCTTGCTGCGGTATCTGATGTCTATTTCGTGAAGCAGGCTCATATCGATCTTTAGAACATCAGCCTGGATCTGCCTGAGCATGGAAAGAGATGAAAAACCTTTTCCGAAATCATCGATCTCCACAAGAAAACCGTAATCACGCAGTTTCTTTATTATCTCCCCGCTTTTATCAGGTTCTTCAAGCAGGCAGGTCTCTGTGATCTCAAGTCTCAGCTTATTGGTATCGATACCATATTTCTCGACCAGATCTGTGATTATTCCATATACATCCACGCTGAAGAAATCCTTTGGAGACATATTTACAGAAATGGTCATGTCCTCATAGATGGTATTTTTCCATTCGCTCAGTTTTTTTACGGCACATTCCCATATATAGACATCAAGTTCATGGATAAGGCCTGCCTGTTCAAGTATTTCGATGAAATCACCAGGCATGATCATTGTGCCGTCAGGTTTGATCCATCTAGCCAGCGCTTCTGCTCCGTATATCGTACCTTTTTCATCAGCCAATGGCTGAAGATACATCTTGAATTCATTGTTTTTGAGGGCATTCGAAAAACCACTTATTATCTCCTGTTCAAACAAATCCTTTTTAAGCATTTTCGAATCAAAATAGGCTACCGTTTCAGTTAAAGAATCCCTGATGGTGCGAAGTGCCGAATTGGCACGTCCACACATCACGGAAATAGGTATTACCGTATCAGTGATTTCATATACTCCGAAATGGATAATATATGTATAGATGCCACAGTTAAATGAATCAGCAAGTCTTCTCTGGACATTGAAGAGTTCTTCTTCATTGAAGTCCTTTTTTCTTAACAGCATCGCAAACTGGTCGCCGCCGAGTCTTCCGCATAATCCGTTATTCTTATCGGCAATATTCCTTAGCTCATTGGCAGTACTGAAAAGAAGTTCATTGCCTTTCTGATCTCCGAACAGAGTATTGACGAGTTTGAAATTCTTGATATTTCCGGTGATCATGACCCATGAAGGATCTAAGCTGTCCGTTATGGTCTGGCGGCAGATCTCGTAAAAAGGTCCGGGATTAAGAAGCTTGGTCATTTCGTCATGCTTGAGCTGATATACAGCCGCTTTGTGATCGACGTTTTCTGCAGCTCTGTCATTGATGGAAGAAAGATCCTTTTCCTTATCGTTTATGTTTAC
>CADCPE010000012.1 GCA_902803275.1 uncultured Erysipelotrichaceae bacterium | reverse complement strand
TTCTGTATTCTTCAGCTTCTCTGTCTGCGTTGTACCTGGCTCTTTCAGCATCCCGCTGATCGTAGTGCAGAGCTGTCTTCATTTTCCTGATCTCATCTTTTACTTCTTTTAACAGGGTCTCTGCTTCTTCGACAGTCAGTTTTTCTTTTGTTTCCATATAAAGTCTCTTTGGTGTTTGGTTAATCAGTGCTGCTTCAATTATTCTTTAAACAGTTGTGGCCTTGCGCCAATCAGACAGGGGGACGGTTACAATTTCTCGGATGATTGCTTGTGCAAAATACGAAAAATGATCATCGCACTGATCAGGAAATGCCGTTTGATGATCTCGGCTCGTCAATGATCTCCATAATGGGAACCGCATTCGGCTATTTCGAGTTGATTGCCAGATATTCTGAACACAATCCGATTTTTCTCATCAATCCGTACGCTCCAGAATCCTGCCAGATTTCCGGACAGCTGTTCGGGCTTGCCTGTGCAGTTGTAACCATTTCTGTCTATATCAGTCAAAAGTCTGTTGATTTTCTTCAGTGTTTTTTTATCTTGGGTTTGCCAGGCGACGTAATCCTCCCAGGCATCATCATGCCACACTTTTTTTCATCAGTCGACCTCAATCAGTTCGTGCTCGTGCATGTTCTTTCCTTCTTTCATATCGGCTATGCGTTTTTCAAGCATGGCGATATGTTCCTCACTGTAGAATGGATCTGCAGTTACCTCAAACGGAATGCGTCTTTCGTTAGCGACCTTGGTGAGAAAGATATTGATAGCCGCTGACAATGTCAGTCCCATATCTGAACAAGCTTTTTCTGCTTTTGTTTTTAAAGAATCATCTATTCTGAAATTCAGTTGTGCCATATCGAAGTCTCCTTTCGAATACTATTATAGCATATTCTTTTCATTGTAAAGTTTTTGCTATACTATATAGATCTCTCTTTGTCCTTCTTGAATATATGCATGCTGTGCTAAAGATACGCCTTATGATTGGCGAATGACGTCAGGTTGTTCTTTGTCCTGATTCGTTTTCTTTTACAACCCTTCCCTTCTGCAGGTTCCACCATTTTCTTCTTGGCCAGTTATATTGTTTCCCTCTGTGAGTTTCCCATCACAACAAAGCCTGTTTGCCAACTATATATAAAATCATTACGTATCAGGATTTTAATCTTGTATCTCTAACGTCAGAAGATATGGAAAAAGGAAAGAATTCTATAAGAAAAATACGTAACTTAATTTACTTAAATATTTTAGGGATGCTGAAACGAAAATACGAAAGATTTATATACTGCAAAAAAACATCCGTATCAGCCCATAAGAGTTAATTGCGCAGAAGATTAAATGGAACTTTATAAATCAGATGAACAGGTAACACACACCGTAATTATACTAGACTTCAGGCTGTTACGGTAGCAGAGGCACCCATGAAGTTTGAGGCCATTTTTCATATACACCAACAGTGGTGACATAATAATACTTATTTTCTTTAGAATCGTAATAAAGATCTCCGGTCTTAATAGTCCCAGTAAATGAAGAATCTTTGATGTCAGACGGATCGACATGTACAGTATCGGTACCGAACTGATTAACTAGATTCACTACTTTTGTCCCACTCTTATATGCTTCCCATGCATTCTCCATGCCTTGCAAGATGACGCATGTTCCGGTCTCGTCCTGTATCACTGCTCCCCTTGTAAAACTGTCCCGGTCATTTAAATTCACTGTTGTATGTAGAGGCGAGGCATTAGACGATCCGCTGTCATAGCTGCCACTGCCGTCATGATAATCACAGTTGATTTTTCCAGCATTTCCACTGTCTTCCCATGAGAACGTGCCGCCGCTTGGGCATTTGCCTGCATTGGCAACAAACTCATTAAACAGTTCTGAGCATGGTCTATCGCTGAGTATATGTTCAGCACTGACCTGTGCGTAAAGCGAGCGCCGGTTGGCCATGCAGGTGGCCTCTCTTGCTCTTTCAAGATTCCTGCTGAAAATCGGGATTGCAACCGCAACCAGTACTCCGATTATTGCTACCACGATAAGCAGTTCTGCCAATGTAAAACCTTTTTTCATTCTAAGGCCAAGCATATTTCTCCTTCCCTTATTCCGGTATTGTCGGAAATCAGATATCGAAAATTCTTTTTTTGTATCACAGCAAACTATTTCGAGACATTGAAATTGAAACCGCTGAAAAACCTATGAATAAAACAGAGAACAGTTGTATCAATCTCCTCAACGCTGAATAATATTCTATGTTTTTCTAAAGATATTGCGTATCCCATCTGTTTCTCAAAAAAAGAAACTGTATATGTCTGTCAGCTTATGTTAACAAAATAGCAGATACTTTTTTGGTTGTCAATGTGACAGAAAACCTCGGCTTTTCCTGATCAAAAAAGCAGCTTTCACAAGCTGCTTCTCTGTTTTTGTTTCTTATTTATCTTTCACCCAGATTGAAGTCAACTCTTTCAAGCAGATTCATCTGCGCATCCGGATTTTCCAGAAGACGCTTTGACTGATTGAGTATCGCATCCTCAACGAGGTTTCTGGCCAGACGGCCGTTGCCTGAGTTAGGATCATTCTGGGCCTGAATGATGGTGAAGTAATCCTGTAAAGGTCTTAAGGCGTCTTCGGCGATGACATAGTCCTTGCCTTTGGCGATCGACTTCGCTATCAGCATCAGCTCCTCACCTGTATAGTCAGAGAATTCGATGATGTTCGCAAAACGTGATTTAAGACCGGAGTTGGCTTCCAGGAATTCCTTCATTTCCCTGGTGTAGCCAGCCAGGATGACGATCAGATCATCACGGTGATCTTCCATGGCCTTGACTAATGTATCGATAGCCTCCAGACCGAAGGAATCATCCTTGCCTCTATACAGCGAATATGCTTCATCAATAAACAGCACACCGCCCAGTGCAGACTGGATCACGGACATCGTAAGCGGAGCGGTATGGCCGACATACTTGCCTACAAGATCGGCTCTTGTCACTTCAACGAGCTGGCCCTGCTTGAGGATACCGCAGGCTTTCATCATTCTGGAAACGAGTCTTGCGATCGTAGTCTTTCCTGTACCCGGATTGCCGGTAAAGATCATATGCTTGGAGATCTCATTGGTCTTGAGGCCTTTCTGCTTTCTGATCTGATTGATCTTCAGAAGGTTTTCCAGTGACAGCAGATAATTCTTGACATCATCAAGTCCGACTATCTCATCGAGTTCCTTCTGGATCTCTTCTCTTTCGGCTCTTGAATCGTCGATGACGTCAAGGTCAACTGTAACCTCATTGAAAGTCAGCTTGATCGTCTCGTCATGTCTGATGGAGGCTTTGCTTATATCATCATACTTCAAGGCCACATCGACCATTTCGTTGTAGATCTTCTTGACTGTCGGAGATAAGGAATCGATCCCGTCATTTGGCTCATAGATCGATCTTAAATATTCGTTGATGCTGCGATCGACATCAAGATCTATCTCCAGCTGTACTTTGCATCTGTTGACCAGCGATTCGACCAGCTGATCGATGATCTTGAGCAGTGATTCCTCATCAAGCTTCTCGGTCTTGACCTTGTCTACGATCTTTTCAATAAACGATTTGCCGAAGACATCCATGAGCTTGGTAGGATTCTTCTCACTGATGAATACCAGGACCTTGTCATTGCCGTTGAGACGGTCAATGATATCACCTGAAAGCGTATTGGTGGCTTCTACCAGCTGATTGTTTTTCAATGTATAGCGCTTGTTCAGGACGCAATTTCCTTCCATGACAAGTTCTGAAAGCATCCTGTTGAAGATCGGTGAAGCTTCCTCAAAGTTCTCGATCAGCACGATCGGATTCTTGCCGGTCAAAGCTACATAGATGTCCTGCAGGAACAATACTTCCTGTGAGCTCGACTGATATCTGGACATGTCAAGGACATATACTTCATGAGAAACGCTGAGACCATACTTCTTAAGCAGCTGGCCCATCGACGTTACCATCTGGTGACGCCCGGTTCCGTTGCTTCCATATAAGATGATCGAATTTCTGATCTTGGAAGGATCGGAACCGATGACATACGGTCTTCTGAAAGCAGTCGCAAAGGCCTTGCAGGCCTCATCCTGACCGATGATCATTTCGGAAAGATCCTTATAGATATTGTCAAAGACTTCCTTGGAAGCCTTGCCTAAAACGACAGTTTCCGGAGTTTCGATGGTGATATTGAAATCCTTCTCGATATCAGATTTCAGTCTCTTGAGATCCTCGTCGGAATAATTGAAAGTCTTGGTCATCTCTTCGATGTCTTTCTGATTCTGCGCCAGGATCCTGTTGAGTTCGCTTTCGGTATCGCTCAGGATGTTGACCGAATCATTGTAGACATTAGAAAAACTCCTCTTTTTCGAGAAGAGTTCGTTCATCATTTTTTCTTTTTCTTCATGTACTGACATCTTATAAAGCCGCCTTTATCTTATCGTTGATCTTGGACATCAGCAGTTCCTTGGACCGTTTCAAAGCCTTCATCACGTAGACCAGACCGTCATAGTAGCCCTTTTCATAAAGATCCGCATGAGAACCCGACTTGTTTATCTCATCATTTACTCTGGCTTCAATGACATAAAGATCCTTGGAATTGCTGTAGGCGTCGCGGTAATACTTCTCCAAGGCGTTCCGGTGTCCTTCGACATAGCTGTTCATATTGTCGGTCCCGTAGGAAACGTGCTCGATGATGCTTTTGAAGGCTTCGAATCGCGTATCATAAACACCGATGTTGTTAGGGATGATCGGCTTGGAAACCAGGTTGACATCCTCCGCCTTGGCGGATTTGCTTTCATTTCTATATTCTCTTTCAACCGTCTTGGAGTTCTTAACCAGATCAAGGTCATTGAAAATCTCATCAAGATCAACCGACTTCTGCTTTTCAACCTCTTCGACCAGTTTGAACATATCGATCTTTTGTTCAGCCATCGTTATTTATCCTCCCCAAACGGATAGTCTACCAGGCCGTCCTGCTTCAGCAGTGACTGCAGAGTATTGATGTCCGCATTAAGGTTCATATAGTCTGCCTCGTGAAGCGAAGAGAAGATCGTCTTGAGTGCTTCATTGATCAGCTTGATCGTCTTGATAAGCTGTGTCTCACACTTCTTGAATTCCTCGCCCTTGATCGGTGATTCGCACAGACGCTTGTAGTCGGTTAAAATACCTGTCAGTATCGGCAGATAGTATTCATAGAGTTTATTCAGTTTAGGATCGATCCTGCCGTCCTGACGGTCGACGATATCGATCTGCTTGAGCAGTTCACAGGTCTGATACAGACCGTTGGTGATCTCTTCATTATAGAGATCCCTGTTGAGGGAATTGATCTGATCGATGAATTTTTCTGCTTCGGAGAAATTGTCGATCTTGACTTCCTTCTCTTTAGGTTCTTCCTTCTTTTCTTCCTTAGGCTTGACGCTCTGAGCCTTCTTGGCCAGTTTGGCCAGAGCCTCGATCACTCTTTCGTAAGTCTCGGGATAGTAGGATTTGTATTCCTTCAGCTGCGAGATCTTTTCACCTTTATAGGAGATATAGAGATTATCGACAGTTGTATAGGATCCGCCCTGCAGATCAATGGATATCTCATCAAAAAGCACTAAAGAGACATTCTTCTTGAAATATCTGGACAAGACCTTGTCGATCTCATCGTTTTTAGCGTTCTTGACATAGCTGTTTGACTGGTTGTTTTTGACCTGAGACTGGGAATAGTTTCTGTTTGCATTGCTTTGACTGTATTTGTAGGATCTAGGCGAATCCGTATCGGCAAACATCGTCTTGATGAGTTTATATATCCCATAGCCAATTACACCAAATACGCCCAGTGGCATAAGAAAACCATAGACCATGATAGGCATGATGTCTGACAGCTCACCCAGTATTGTCATAATAATGATGAAACCGAATATGCCGATCCCACCGTTTCTTCTTCTTCTCATACTAAAAATTATTATAACATCGATCAAGTAATAAACGAGTGCTAATCTTTCGATAAAATATCTTTATTTCTGTTTTTTTATATATAATATTAATAAAGGAGGTATTCTAATATGACAAAATTTGAGGATACTATAAAAGAGATGGAATCTCAGGTTAATGAACTTGAAAACGATTTAGCTGCTAAGGCTGAACAGCTGGATGAATCTAATAAGGAAAAGGCTCAGGCTTTAGTTGATAAGACCGAAGACGCCATCAAGACATCTATAGACAAAATCAAAAAAATCATCACTGAAGTTCAGGAAGATGAAAAAGTAGATGAATTCCTTGATAAAGTAAAAGCAAAATCACTTGAAGCAGTTGAATTCACAAAGGAAAAGGTTGCCGAACTGACTCAGAAAGTTGAAAAGAACGATACTTTCGAAAAGATCTCTTCTGACATCATGAGCGAATTTGACAAGGTTAAAGAGACTGATGCATTCAAGAAGGCTACTGATCTTCTGGCTGATCTTTCCGCAAAGATCAATGAAGTATTAAACAGACCGGAAGTCAAGGAAGCTATCGACAAGGCAAAGATCACAACAGTCAATCTTGCTGAAAAGGGTGTTGACGGATTAAAGAAAGTCTTAAAGACTGACGAGATCATCGAAAAGCAGGAAGCTCCGGCTGAAGAAAAACCTGAAGAATAATTAAGCAGATTCCAAATCGATTATGAAGCCCGCGAATTAACGCGGGCTTTTCTTTTTCTATAGAGTATGAAGTTTGCCGTCTTTGAGCAATACTCTCTGATCGGACATCTTGGAGACCGTATCGGAGTGGGTAACGACGATGATCGTCTTGCCGAAGTCATGCGAGAGTTCCTTGAAGATGCCGATGATCTCCTTTTCCGTTGCCGTATCCAGGTTGCCCGTAGGCTCATCCGCAAAGATCAGGTTGACATTGGAAGCCAGAGATCTTGCGATCGCCACACGCTGCTGTTCACCGCCGGAAAGCTGGTTCACCATACGATCGGCCTTGCTTCTTACGATTCCGAATCTCGTAAGCAGATTATAGGCTACATTTTTCCTGTCTGAGGGAAGCTTGTTGTCAGTCTCCGACATTGCCAGCATGACATTTTCAACGGCAGTCAGATAGGAAATCAGATTGTAAGCCTGGAAGACGATCGAGATCGCATTCCTTCTGTAGCGGTATAAGCCCAGCTCCTTGACATTCTGGCCATTGAAATAGATCTCGCCGCTGTTTGCGGTATCAAGACCGGCAATGATCGACAAAAGGGTCGTCTTGCCTGAACCTGAAGGTCCAAGAACCGTATAGAATTTTCCTTCATCGAACGAATAGCAGAGATCCTTCAGGATCTGTCTTTCATATCCGCCGTCAATATATGAATAGTTGATGTTTTCTAATCTTAATATCTCAGCCATGAATCCTCCTAGTTGGTGTTCATCAGGATCTTCTTCGGGTTGTAGCGCATGATCATGAATGAAGGAATGATGACTGATATAAACACGATCCCCAAGCCCAGAATATAGATCTCGGCAATGATCAAAGGCGAGACCGTTACTTCATATTCGCCGATAAGATCGTCCAGCGTGATCTCGGTAGCGTAATTGGTGCTCCATGGATCGAAGTCTCCGTAATAATCGAAACCATCGTCCTCTTCTTCGATATCGCTGGTTGCGATCTGATATTCAAGGACCTTATAGCCGATCTTCTTGGCGATAAGGGAACCCGATACGACCGAGAGGGTGAAGCCCAGGATCGCCACGATCGCCAGTTCAATAAAGAACTGAGCGATGACCTTGAACTTCGAAGCGCCGATCGAAAGAAGAACGCCTATTTCATATTCTCTGGTCTTCAAGGTCAAAGCTGTAACTAAAGAGATGATAACAACCGCATTGATCACGACCAATGAAACGATGAAGTTGGCATACATGCTCAAAGTATCAAGCGGCTTAGCCAGTTTCTTGAATTCTTCGTTGTTCGCATCAAGGGAAGTAAACTGCGAGAGCGAGTTCCTGTAGTCATCGACAAACTTCTCTACATCAAGCGGATCGCTTAACAGCAGAGTCACATTCTCAATGTAGGTATTGTCCATCATGTTCTCTTCTGAAGGGCGTTTCTCTTCATCGAATGATTCATCATCCGGATACATTTCCCTGTTATAGTCAAAGATCTTCTGATTGTATGAAAGGCTTGCCATATATGTCGAAGTAGTCGGCATGAAGATCATGTTGTCGGGATTCTCGTATGGCGAACAGTAATTGAAGTTAGATGAGTCAGGCGTGATCGGATGGTTGTGAGAGAAGATGCCGATGATCTCAAAGACAGCTTCCGTTTCTTCATCGGACATTTTTACAGAACCGAATGATGATCCCGCAAAACTCAAAACGATATCATCGCCGACATTTACTCCGTTATATTCGGCCAGGTTTTCTGAAATGACACACACGAGATCGCCATTGTTTACCTCGTTGTCGTTATAGAACCTTCCATCCACAATGGTATACTCGCCATCTTCAAATTCGATCATGCTGGAAAACATGTTTGATTTGATCAAAAAAGTCGGACTTTTGAAGCATCTTTCTTCGCCATTATCATCGATCCAGCAGTTGCCTTCATCGCTGTAGCTTTCTTCGGCCTGATTGTTCAGATGCACGAAATCAAAGGAGTTCTTATGATCCGTATACCACATCGTAGTCGATACCGCATTGGCCGTCTTGACTCTGGTGTCATTCAGAAATTCCTGTGCTTCGCCCAAAGTGATGCGCGGATAGTTTTGATAGAACTCTTCTCTTTCATCTTCATCTTC
>CADCPE010000011.1 GCA_902803275.1 uncultured Erysipelotrichaceae bacterium | reverse complement strand
GCGCAGAATTCACCGATCTTGGCACTGCCCATCAGCATGATGTCGGAAGCGATCGTTGAGACCTGCTTGGCAGCAGTGATCTTATCATCAGCCGGATACCACTTCAACATGTTTTCGTAGTTGTCAGGGAAAGCTTCCTTGAGATATTCGTGATACTTTTCCACAGAATATTCATCGGCCTTGACAGCCGGGAATTCCTGGGCACAGGAGCCGATCATGACATCAAAGTCATTGAATTCGCCATCTTCCATGATCTCAGAATATTTTTTCGGGATGAATTCACCGTCAATGCAGAACGTGAAGCCAAAGCCCATCGGTCCGACACCCTTGGATCTCTGGAATGCCTCGTACTGATCAAAGAGTTCCCAGGCATCCTTTCTTCTCAGTTCTTCGATATTCTTGCAGCCGATGAAATTCATGTACTCAACACCGAGATCTTCCATCTTCTTTCTTGGACCCGGCTGCATGAAGCCCCAGTAGATAGGCCCGCTTTCGATGGAAACTCTGTTTATGACGCCTTTCATCAACGGAGAGGCGTGCAAAGCGCCTGTTCCGGCTGCCCCGCCTGACTGACCGGCTACTGTGATCCTGTCAGGATCGCCGCCGAATCTGGCGATGTTTTCCTTGACCCACAGGCAGGCTTTGCGCATATCGTACAGGGCATAGTTGCCGCTGGTCCCGCCTGCTTCGGCTGTGAGCTCAGGATGAGCGAAGAAACCGAAGAAGCCCAGACGGTAGTTGATCGTAACGACGACCATATCTTTTCTCTTGGCCAGTCCGATACCGTCACATACTACTTCACAACCGCTTCCCGCAACCATTCCGCCGCCGTGGATCCAGATGAAGACCGGAAGCTTGTCGTCTTCACTCCTTGCCGGTGTCCAAACATTAAGATACAGGCAGTCTTCTTCATACTGGGAAGGCGCCATGAACTGCGGAACGCCGTGGACATTAGCCGGAAGATCTTCCTGTTCCATGACGTGCTGGATCGCAGCTGCCGAATACTGTACAGCCTTTCTGACTCCGCGCCATCTCTCAGGATCCTGCGGATGTCTGAAACGCAGATCTCCTGTTGGAGGAGCGGCATAAGGGATGCCTTTGAAGATCTTGACGTTTCCTTCGACATAGCCCTGCAGCCAGCCCTGTTTGACCTGTACCTTTGCGTTTTCAAAATTTGTCATATTTATCCCCCTTATTTATTGTTAAGCAGATATTCAATGCCTTCATAGGCGTGCGGTGTCCAGAAATTCCAGTCGTGGATGCCCGGACCCTCTACATACTTAAGATCAGCTTTCTGTTTTTTCAGGAAGTCTCTCATCTTGCGGTTAGGTTCCAGAAGGAAATCCTCCGTTCCGCAGGCCATGAAGATCCGTGGATTCTTTATGCCCTTCTTTACATTGTTTTTGAACAGCACTTCCGGATTGTGACTGGATCTTTCAGCCTTGCTGAGATCGCCGAACGCGTTGACGTAGTAGGCGTAGTTGGCCATGACCGGATCCTTCATCGTCGGTTTCATGTCCTTTAAGCCATAGATGATGAGTGCAGAAGACAAAGCCATGATGCCGTCGAAGGTCTCAGGATAGGTAAGTCCGGTATGCAGAGCCCCGAAACCGCCCATTGAAAGGCCGCCGATCAGTGTGTCTTCCTTCTTCAAGGCGATATGGAAGGTATCGCGAAGATAATTGATCAGATCTTCACCGATAAACTGACAGTATTTGTGGCCGGTCGCTTCCTGGTCTAGATAGAAATCCAGTCCGCCACTAGGCATTACGACATTGAGATTGTACTTAAGCGAGAAATCGGCAGCAGCGGAATTGTACAGCCAGTCTGTGCAGTCTCCGCTGTATCCGTGCAGCAGGATTATCGTTTTTGGCTTGCGCTTGTAATAAGGATTGCCCTGGATCAGGAATTCCGGCAGGCCTTTATCGACCAGATGGATGTAGAATTCACCGTTTCTGGCCAGTGCATTCGACCTGAATTTGACAAAAAGTGTAGACATTATAAAACTCTCCTTGTTTTCAAGAGTATTATAGTTTAGCCCTGTCTTGTAAGAATATTAAAAAAGTGCTCTGGTCTTTCAAGTTTCACAGGAAGAACGGCACTTTTTGAAAAACAGTAATCTTATTCAAAAAAGTATGTGATTTTTTTGAAAGTATTGTATTTTCGGTTATGTTTCAATAAATATAACGAAAGGACCCCAAATTTTTGGGAGGAAATCAAAATGAAAAAACTTTTAGCTCTTTTGCTGGCTGTCCTCATGTGCCTTTCTCTGGCAGGATGCGCAGGCGGCGGTGAAAAGAAAGGTGATGAACCATCAGTTATTACACTTGATATGTCTACACTGTTTATCGTTCCAAACCTGGAAGCTACACAGACTGTAGAAGATTCAATCAATAACTACTTAGCAAACACCTTAGGTGAAACAGGATATAAGATCCATCTGAAGATCACTGCTATCGGTGACTATCTCCAGAAGATCCCTATGGAACTCGCCAGCGGCGGTGATGACACTGCTGATATCGTACAGGTATTCGACGTAGCAGGCTGGTCTGACAATGGCTATATTCTTCCATTGGATGATTATGCAGACAACGAACTGAAACCTACTATCGATATGATCGGTGAAGTACTGAACAACGGTAAAGTCAACGGCCACATCTACATGATCCCTCGTTTCTTCGGTACAGTTCTTGACTGGAAGTGGATCTACAACAAGGATCTGGTAGAATCAGAAGAAGCTAAGGCTGCCGGTGTTGATCCAGCCAACGTTAAGGACCTGGATACATTAGGCGCAGAAATGGCTAAACTGAAGACTGTATATCCGGATGATTATTTCCTGGTATACTGCAACCAGTTTGACAGAGTACTGCAGTCATCTCTGAAGACTTCTCAGGTTGGCACTTATACGGCAACTGTCGGCGACAGCACGACTTTATACAACTACTATGAGACTGATGCATTCAAGAATGCCATCTACAAGGCATATGAATTCCGTCAGAAGGGTTATGCTGATCCGGAAGGCTCTGCAAATACATTAAGCCATGACGCAGTCGTTATGGGCGGTTCAAGCAAGGGCGTTATCATGGGTCACTCAAACGATGTTGATTCGATTGCTGACATGTTCACAACAACCAACACCTACGGTGCAAACTTCGGTGCTGTAACTATCGCTATCGACAACAAGGCTACTGACACCTTAGGTATCGGTATCTCTCATTCGTGCAAGGATCCTGCTGCTGCAGCAAGATTCATCAACCTGCTCTACACAGATCAGTTCATCTGGGATGCATTGATCTTCGGTGCTGAAGGCCAGGACTACGAATGGAATGAAGATCATACCAAGATCAGATATCCTGAAGGCATGGATTTCAACACTGTACCTTACAACTGCATGTACTCCTGCGGTATGATCGGTAACGGCTTCGATTACTTCCTTGAATATGAATCAGGAAACGAAACAGGATCTAACGGCGAATACGGCAAGATCTTATTCGAAAAGGCTGCTACTCCACCTCTATACGGCTTCATCCCTGCAACGACCAACGTCATGAATGAAGTTACCGCTGTATCTAACGTTGTAGAACAGTTCTCTAACAGCTTGACTTATGGTGATGTCAACCCTGATGAGCAGTATCCGTTATTCTTACAGGCTCTCAAGGATGCCGGTATCGACAAGATCGTAGCTGACTATCAGGCTCAGGCTGATGAATGGGTAAAACTCAACAAGAACTAATCATCAGTTAAAGACTTAAGCATAAAACGGGGTCATTCGATCCCGTTTTAATTTGGTCACTACTAATGTTATATAATTTAAGAAGGAAAAATCACCTGTGAAAAATTCACTGATAAAAAGAACAGCCATTTTAATTACCGGGATCCTGATCACGTCACTACTGTTTTTCATCGTGGTTTCGATCACCTATGATTCCTTTCACAGACAGTCGGTCTTAAAAGACAACATCAGGATCGCCACCAACTGGACTGCTTCGATCGATAACAGACTGAGCAATCTCTATGAACATCTTTATGACCTCTCGACAGCCATCTACAAGAACAGCGATATCCGTCCCGGTTCACCGGAGATGGATTTTACGGCGAAGAATGATTTCCGTGATTTTATCGATACAAAGAGGATGGCTTCCAAAGATATCACGGCGATCTTTATCGTTGATACGGAAAGCGATGTGTATCTGTATTCAAGCAGCGGTTTTATAGGAAACGAGAAAAATACTTTCCTGAAGATGTTTGTCAAAGAATACTGTCTGGAACACAACAGTTCAATAAATACGCAGAAGTGGACACTGCTGCAGGTGATGGACAGCTCCTACTACTACATGGCGATGAGGATGGGGAAATATATCGCCGGTGCAGTCAGTGATACCAGACTCTACCAGGTCGATTTTCCTTATGAGGAATTTGAATATAAAACGATCAGCACTTTTCTGCTTAATGATGACGGTATCTATTGCATAAACGGTGACATTGACTTCGCAAAAGACATCGACAGAACAAAAAGCGAAGCATATTTTGTCGGCAAACATGTGATAGTTCCATCGCTTCAGCAAAACGCCATGGCCAAGACCGTATTTGTCAACGAGACCGAAAGCATCTTCAATACTTTCAGGACGGCATCTTTTTTCATGATCGCCGACAGTGCGATCTGTGTCGGGCTGGTCTTCATCATGTTCTATAACATCCGCAAAAAGATCAACGACCCGATCAGGGCTCTGGTCAAGGCCAACAAGAATCTTTCAGACGGCGATTTTGAATACAAGCTGAACACGGCCCAGGCAGGCAGTGATGAGTTTGAAGGCCTCTATGCCAGCTATAACGAGATGTCAGACAAGATCAGAAACCTGACGATCGAACAGTATGATGCCGAGATCAAAAGACAGCAGAACCAGCTGAAGATGCTAAGAGCTCAGGTAAAACCTCACACCTTCCTCAATGCGATCAACACCATCAACAACATGACCTATACCGGTAAGCCGGAAGATATCCGCAGGTATATCTCTGCCTTTGCCTCGTTTACCAGATACATGATGTACAAGGCCAAGGACTGGACGACCGTCGAAGATGAAGTCAAGAATATTGAAAGCTATACCAGGATGCAGCAGATCCGCTTCCCGGAAAGCAGTGAGGTCATATATGACATCGATAAAGAGATCTATAATGAACAGATCCCTTATCTGATCCTGTTCTCGCTGGTCGAGAACTCATTCAAGCACGCCATGACCCTCACTGACAAAGCCTATATCACGATCAAGGGCGAATATTATGAGGAAGAGGGTTTCAAGGGCTTCAGACTGATCGAGGAAGACAACGGACCTGGTTTCTCCAAAGAGGCTCTGGAAAAGATAGAGACGGCCGAAGCCGATGACCCGTTCACCAAGGAACATCTTGGTCTGACCAATGTGCGCTACTCTTTGAATCTTATATATAAAAGAGATGATCTTCTGCGTATTTCCAACAGGGAAGAAGGCGGAGCTCATATCGAATTACTGATCCCTCAGCAGGAGGCGGATGATGAAACTGTTAGTATGTGATGATGATATTTCCACGATCGATGTAATACAGAGCCAGCTGGACTGCAAGATGCTGGGGATCTCAACGATCCTAAGAGCCTATAACGGCAAGATGGCGATGGATATAGTGGACAAGGAAGGACCTGAGCTCATATTGTGCGATATCGATATGCCGATCGCCAACGGCATGGAGGTTCTGGAATATGTCTACAACAAGAATAAAGATATCGAATTCTCATTTTTGACCTGTTATGAGAAGTTTGAATATGCGCAAAAGGCGATCCAGTATGGCGTGACAAGCTATCTGACCAAGCCTTTTGATCTGGAGGAAGTTAAGGTCTGCATACAGCGCATGATCGCCAATGTGCAGAAGAAGAAAATGGCACACTCACCGATCGTTCAAAGCCAGTACGATTCACTCATGTCCTCGGTATTAAGACAGGCCAGTGATGGCGTCCTAGGAACCAATAAGGAGATCGTGGAAGCCGGTTTAAGGATAAACGGCATCGATTTCCACGCCGACAGCAGGTTCCGCATCGTCTTTACATGCTGCGATATGACCGATGCGATCCGCAAGACCTGGAACAAGGATCTTCTGATATTCACTTCTGCCAGACTTCATGATGAAGCCATTCTCGGCTACATCGGTTCAGCCTACACGGTCGTAAATTCAGATGACAGATTTCTATGGAATTTCTGTTTTGTGAAGGGCACCCCGAGCAATGAAGAACTGGAAGAAAAGTGCCGGAAACTGATCTCCTTCTACGAGAGTCATATGTCGATGTCACCAGTCGCCCTGATCTCGGACCCGTTTGCGTTCTATCAGGCCAGCGATGTCGTCTGCGAACTGTATGAGCAGATGAGAAAGATCAGATATTTCTCCGGCAGGATCTTCTTTGAAAACGAAGAGATCGCCTATGAAGTTCCGAAAAACGTCCTGCTCAACGAGAATCAGATCCTGTGGTATCTCAAGAAGAAGGATGAAAGCGGCTATCAGGAATACATCAGTTCGACGATCGATGGTTCCGATGGAAGCTCTGAAAAGCTGGATCAGATAAGGAAGGAACTGATCAATATCTTTGTGACCCATTTCAGAGATAACGGCATATCTTCCAATCAGATCTTCATGAATCCGGAGATCATGGCTCTTGATGAGAAGGCTGCAGATTCAAAAAACACAATGAAGGAATATGCGGATGCCCTGTTCAATGTTCAGCGCAGCAAGCTTCAGGATGTCATCGATTCGGAAGACATCATTGTAAAGGCTCGGAAATACATCGAAGAAAACTTCAGGGAAAACATTGACCGCAATGATGTGGCGGCAGTCACTTTCGTCACGCCTAACTATCTTTCAAAACTGTTCAAAAACAAGATGAACATGAATCTGCGTGAATATATCAACCAGTTAAGGATCGAAGAAGCCAAGAGGCTTTTGATCTCCACTTCGATGTCGATCTCCGAGATCGCATCCTATGTGGGCTACTATAATATTTCCTATTTCTCAACGGTCTTCCACAAGCTTGTGGGAGTGAGCCCGTTTGACTGGCGCAATGAAAAAGGTATAGAAGATGACATTCATTGAAAGACTGAACAAGGACAGACAACAGCTCTTTAGACTTCCTGACAATAAAAGCAGGATCACTTTCATATGGGACTACTATAAGATACCGATAATCGTATTTCTTAGTGTGCTCTTGCTTTTGGTGATCCTTCTTATAAGCAACATCGGCAGAAAAGATGCTTCGATGTATGTGGTCCTGCTTAATAATGATTCTTCATTACGTGAATGCAACAGCACGATCTTTGATGAGACTTTGAAGAAGACGGATCTTGATCTCAAGGGCAAAAGCGTCGATGTCAACGACAAGCTTTCAGTAGGTCAAGAAGGAAATGAAGCCGAAGACATCGAAACGATGCAGATACTGACAGCCCTTTTTATGATCAGCGATCTTGATCTGTATGTGGCCGATAAACAATACTTTGACTATTTTCTTGAAGACGGAGGGTATGCCGATCTGAGCCTTCTGATCGATCAGAACCTCCTGGAAAGATACAAGGATGATCTTTATTACTGGGAAAATCAATACGGTCAGAAAACCCTCTGTGGCATTATCCTGCATAATGATTCAATGCTGCATAAAGCGGGTTACTATCATAATGATGTGATAATGGGAGTGGTCGCAAACGCCAATAATCTGCAGGTAGCCGTAGAGTTTATCAGGCAGATGCTGAGTGATAGAAATTGATAAACGTTGTGTACTTTTTTTAATGTTAGGCTTTTTTATTATGTTTAATATGAAATTATGGATGATTATATAGTAAAGGAGTTTAGCTATGTCAAATGAAAATACTAAACGATCTGAATTTGATGACGTCCTGAAAGAACAGAGGAAGCTGCAGAAAAAGGAAGCGTTCAAGAACGATTTTCCTTTGTATCTGATGATGCTTCCGGGTATGCTGTACCTCATCGCAAACAACTACCTGCCGATGTTCGGTATCCTTCTGGCTTTCAAGAGGATCAACTATACAGTTGGTATCTTCAAGAGCCCGTGGGTAGGCTTTGCGAACTTTGAGTATCTGTTCAAGACCAAGGATGCTTTCATCATGATCAGAAACACACTGGCATATAATGCGGTGTGGATCGTTTTGGATCTGTTTTTAGCTGTGTTCATCGCCCTGTGCATGAACGAAATAGCTCAAAGGAAGATCGCCAAGGTCATTCAGCCGATCATCTGCTTCCCTTCGATGGTCTCAGCTGTTATCCTGTCCTTCCTGGTCTATGCCTTTTTGAGCCACAGCTATGGATATCTCAATGCCACGGTCTTCAAGGATAATCCGATCGCCTGGTACAATATGCCGCAATACTGGCCGTTTATCCTGACGATTGTACACATCTGGCAATCCGCCGGACAAAGTTCAGTCATCTATATGGCAAGCATCGGCGGTATCGACAAGAGCCTGTATGAATCTGCCAGGATCGATGGTGCAACCAAGTTTGAACAGATCAAATATATAACCCTGCCGTTACTTAAACCGATGATCACGATGATGCTGCTGCTGTCGATCGGCAGAATCTTCAACTCTGACTTCGGTCTGTTCTATCAGGTACCGCTAGGCAACGGTATGCTTTACTCCACGACGCAGACGATCGATACCTTCGTCTACAGAGCCCTGATGATTTCCAACAACGTCGGTCAGTCTTCAGCTGCCAGCGTTTTCCAGGCCGTTATCGGCTTTATACTGGTCCTGATCTCTAACCTGCTGGTCAGAAAGATCAACCCGGAGAACTCACTGTTCTAGGAGGAAGATATGGCTAACAAGAAGAATAAAATCACTTTAATGAGAGGTGAAAGAGAATTCCACTATATCGCATTGATCATCATGGTCCTGATGATGCTGTTCTGCATCGTACCGCTGATCCTGATGCTGACGGTCTCTCTGTCATCTGAAACATCTCTTATCCATGGTTACCGCTTCATCCCGGATGAGTGGTCACTTGATGCCTATTCCTTCATGTGGGCAAAAAGAGCGACTATCTTCCGTGCATATGGACTGACGATCGTCGTCACCATCGTCGGAACGATCGCGAGCCTGGTCATGACTTCCATGTTTGCTTATCCTTTGTCAAGAAAGGATTTCAAACCGCGTAACGTCTTCGCGTTCATCCTGTTCTTTACGATGCTGTTTAACGGCGGTATGACCGCTTCCTACATCGTCTGGACAAGACTGTTCCACATCAAGGATACGATCTGGGCTTATCTGCTGCCGGGCGCTTTGATGAACGGCATGAATGT
>CADCPE010000010.1 GCA_902803275.1 uncultured Erysipelotrichaceae bacterium | reverse complement strand
TTCTTGCTCCTTCTTTTCTGTTTTTTATACGAAGATAACTGCTTTTCGGCAAATAAAGGCAGCTTCCCTTCTAATAATATGATATCAGCTGTATTTTTGCTGAAAAGATATCTATTTATGCTTTAAGAATGATGCTTATATCATTGACGTTTGTTCCGGTTGGTCCGGTCATGATCAAGGCATCGATCTTTTTCAGCGCATGATAGGCATCATTGTCCTGCAGGACTTTCCTGTAATCGATATTCAGAGCCCTGAGCTTGTTGTATGAGTCCTTGTCCGCATAGGCTCCTGCCGCATCGGTCGGTCCGTCTGTTCCATCCGACCCCAGAGACATCATCAGGATCCCGTCTTTGCCGCTGAGATGCTCAACCTGGGAAAGCACCATCTCCTGGTTTCTTCCGCCCAGTCCCTTTCCTTTGACATTGACGATCGTTTCTCCGCCCATGATCAGGGCAACTTTTTTCATATCCTGATACTTTAAGAGCTCTTCATAGAGAAGATCTCCGGCTTTTTTAGCCTCGATAGCGATGGAATCGCTGACTATAAAAGTCTTATAACCCAGCTCTTGCGCTTTCTTTCCGGCATATTCGCACAGAAGTTTTACCGATCCTGTTACGATATTGGTCACATTATCCGCAACACTGTCTTGGGAGTCCTTCAGTTTTTCAAGCGTGTCCTCATCAAGCTGCAGATGATATTTCTCTATAATGCTCAAAGCATCAGAAACAGTCGTGCTGTCTTTGACTGTCGGGCCTGATCCGATCGTACCAAGATCATCACCCAGCACATCCGATAGAATGATCGAATAGACTTTCGCCGGTCTGCAGATATCCGCAAACCTTCCGCCTTTTACCTGAGACAGTTTCTTTCTGATCGTATTGATCTCGTTGATGTTCAGACCTTTGTTCAGCATCTGCCTGTTGAGATCCTGAAGCTTCTCAAGCGAAATGAGCGGTTTTTCAAACAGAGCGCTGGCTCCTCCCGAAAGAAGAAACAGTACGGTATCTGTCTTCTTCAGATCACAGCACATCTTTATCGCTTCCTCAGTAGCCCTGATCCCCGCTTCATCTATTATCGGATGACCTGCTTCAAAACATCTTGTTTCGGGCAGTTCCCCTTTTATGTGGCCATACTTGCTGATGACGATGCCATCCTTGACATCAAGCGATTCCAAGACCGCTTTGGCCATGTTGAAAGAAGCCTTGCCTACGGAAACAAGATAGATGTCCCCCTGAAGATCAAGCTTTTCAAGAGTTTCCTTTACCCCTTTTTCCGGCAGGCAGGAATTTATGGCATATAGACAGATTTCTGTGGCATCATTCAGAAGTTTATTCGTCAACATATATTTCCAGATGATTCAGCTCATCCTGGTCCATCGCATATATATCGCCGTAAAGGACGATCACGTTTTTCTTGCCATGGACGTTTTTGCCTATTACACAGGCATAGCCGTTTCTGACGACATATTCGCCGTCAAAGATCTCGCAGTTGGTCTTGACGCTTTTTTCAAGGTCGATTCCGTCAATCTTGAATGTGTGGTCGGTCAGCTGAGACAGATACAGTGTCAGTTTGGAAACTTTCGCATCCTTGATCTCGATCGGCTTGCTTGTAGGATTGATAAGGTCGACATCACCGAAGTATTTGCCGAAAAAAGTCATATTGATGCCCTTGATCTTTTCGTAGCCGTCGATGCTTTCAGGCACATCAAGATCAAAAGCAATATCCATGAAGCTCACATCATCATATCCCGGTGTGATCGAATAATCGTCAAAAGAAAAGACATAATAGTCTTCTCTATTAACGCATGAACATAAAATCAACAGTGATAATGCAAGCAGGATTTTTTTCATCGTTCAATACTTTTTGAAGCAATTATGTCTGAATCCAGGCCCAGAACATTTTCAATTATAACATCGCCCATATGAACAGGTGCCTTTACGGACGTGGTCTTGAGCTGCTTCATGACATCCATGAGCTTCCCTTTTGGCAAAGGCTTAGAGCTGATGACTGGAAGTCTATGACAGTTTTCGGATTCAATAGAAACTGTTGTGGTAAGAGTTCTTAAAGGATTGGTCATCTCATTGACGGCGTAGGTCACTCCTCTTGGGCAGCTGTTTCCGGTGACTTTGATCTCACCGTCGATTTCTTCAACACTCAGATGGCAGCCCTTTGGGCAGTTTATACAGATCAGATTCATATGACAACCTCCCAGTTAAGTTCACCATTCAGCTTTTCCAGCTCTTCCTTCTTCAAAGAGACTTTCTGCATCTCGCTAGGGACGATGCCCATCTTTCTGATTTTTTTGTCGAGTCCTTCACCATAGACGTGAATGTAACAATCCTTGAATACTCTGTTCACTCTGAACATGAATTCAAGATCCTTTCCTTTATGGAAAGACTGCGGAACCATGTAGGAAACACCGTTGCTTACGACATTTTTCACAGTTTCGCTCTCTGTTTGATTTCCCAGGACATAATCAGCAGCCGCTTTTCCGGCTTTCTTTCCTTCAGCTGAAACATAGTCGACCAGATCATGGACATGCAGGGTATTGCCGCAGGCAAAGATGCCATCGATCGATGTCATGTAGCGATCATCGACGACCGCGCCCTTTGTCCTAGGATCGATCTTGACTCCCAGTTCCTCGATCAGGGTATTCTCCGGGATCAGGCCTACTGAAAGCAGCAGACAGTCGCAGTCGATGCGCTGCTCACTGCCTTCGATCTTTTTGAATTTCTCATCAACTTCGATCAGCGTGATGTATTCAAGTCTTGAAGAACCGTGGACAGCTTCAACCGTGTGTGACAGATAAAGCGGGATATTGAAATCTTCAAGGCACTGTTTGATGTTTCTGGCCAGGCCGTTGGAATAAGGCTGCAGTTCCGCAACACCGATGACCTTGGCGCCTTCCAGAGTCATTCTTCTGGCCATGATCAGGCCGATGTCTCCGGAACCCAGGATGAATACTCTCTTTCCTACCAGGTAGCCTTCCTTGTTCAGATACTTCTGGGCTGTACCGGCAGTATATACGCCTTCACAGCGGTTGCCCTTAAGGCCGATCGCTCCGGCCGGTCTTTCCCGGCAGCCGGTCGAAAGCACGATCGCATCGGCTTCAATATTTCTAAG
>CADCPE010000009.1 GCA_902803275.1 uncultured Erysipelotrichaceae bacterium | reverse complement strand
GCTATCCACCTCGTCTTTGGAATTGTACATGGTTCTTCTTACCAGGATGCCATTGCTGTACTCGAATACGTAATACCAGGTGTCATAGCCATAGAAATCATAATAGGTCTTGGCAACTTCTCCCTGATCGTTGTATTCGTAATCTGTCTTCATGGATAGTTTTTCATCTTCGGTTTTATTCTCACTGTGGATCAGTCTGCCCTCAGAATCATACTCGTAGGTATAAGAGTCAGCTACACTTCCATCGCCATGATAATCAATCTTCCTGATCACGCGATCCTGATCGTCATATTCATATACTCCTGTGATGTCTATATTACCTTTGGCATCATAAAGCACATATTCGCTCTCCCTGCCTTTTTCATCATAGGTAGATTTTATGGTGGACATCAGTTCATTGTTGCCATTATACTCTTCATTGTTCAGTAATCTTCCATCTTCATCATATGTATTCACATTATAGGAAGCGATACTGCCATCGGTGTTGTAATAGGTTATCCTGGTGCAAAGCCATTCATCTTTTATAGTTTCTTCCTGCTTTGAAGGATCGTTTCCTTCCGCTGTATTATTGCCGCCATTATTGGCACAGCCAAAGACGCACAGGGTCAGTAAAAGGATCAGTAAGATATTTATAGTTTTTTTCATATGATTAACCTCTCGTATGTATAAATTATAGCTTATATGCCTGCTGCTAAAGAAAAGTTCAGACCATATTGATCTGAACTTTCTTACTCTTTTTATTATCTGATCTTGGTCGTATGCCAGATATCGCGGACATATTCTTCGATCGTACGGTCTGATGAGAAGTATGAAGACTTGGCGATATTGATAAGACACTTCTTCGCCCATAAAGACGGATCAGCGTAATATTCATATACCTGCTCGTGTGCTCGGCAATAAGCCTCAAAGTCGCACAGTACGAAGTATTCGTCGTTTCTCATAAGCAGATCATCGGCGATCTCCTTGAAATCCATGTAGTCATCTGACCATGTGCCGTCCGTGAATGAATCAATGATCCTGCGGATGTCGTCATTCTTTTCATAGTAGGCATAGGAATTATACTGATTGTATTTTCTCATGTCATGAAGCTCGTCTTCATGTTTACCGAAAATGACACAGTTCTCATCACCGACAAGCTCCCTGATCTCGACGTTGGCACCGTCAAGTGTACCTAAAGTAATGGCACCGTTCATCATGAACTTCATATTTCCGGTACCAGAAGCTTCCTTGCCGGCAGTAGAGATCTGCTCGGAAACATCAGATGCCGGCATCAGCTTTTCAGAGATCGTCACTCTGTAGTTAGGAACGAAAATGACGTTGATGAACTTGTTGACATCAGGATCACTGTTGACCTTCTGTGCTACGCAGTTGATGAGCTTGATGACCTTCTTGGCAAAACGGTATGCCGAAGCAGCCTTTGCTCCAAACAGGAATGTCGTCTTAGGCATCGTGAAGCTTGGATCATCCTTGATCTTGTTGTAGAGATAGATGACATACATGATGTCAAGCAGCTGCCGCTTGTAGGCATGCAGTCTCTTGGCGATCGAATCAAAGATCGAATCAGGATCAAGATTGATGTCATAGACCTTCTTGAGCCATCTGGAGAACTGGACCTTCTTGAGATGCTTGACTTCCAGGAATCTTCTCTGCAGTTCAGGATCGTCAACATGCTTCATCAGCTCTTCGATCTTGAAGAAGTCTTTTCTGAATTCCGGTCCGATGTATTCTTCGATCAGACTGGTGAGTTCAGGGTTGGCATACATCAGCCATCTTCTAGGTGTGATGCCGTTGGTCTTATTGTTGAACTTTTCAGGATAGATCTCATAGAAATCTCTGAAAGTTTCATTCTTGATGATATTGGTATGGATCTTCGCAACGCCGTTTACCGAGAAGGAACCGACGATCGAAAGATAAGCCATCCTGACATTGCCATCGGAAATGATGCTTACAGAATCAATGAAGTTGTGCTTCTTGCCCATGGCGACCAGTTCTCTCTTGAACTGCGAATCGATCTCTTCGATGATCATATAGACTCTAGGAATAAGGGTCCTGATATAGTCGACAGGCCATTTCTCCAGAGCTTCCTGCAGTACCGTGTGGTTGGTGTAGGCAAACACATGCGTAACGGTTTCCCAGGCTTTAGCCCATGAAATGCCATACTTGTCCATGAAGATACGCATCAGTTCCGGAATAGCCAGAGCCGGATGGGTATCGTTGAGCTGGATGACGACCTTGTCGGCAAAGTTGTCCAGCGTACCGTATACCTTCAGATGGTCATTGATGATGGACTGCAGACCGGCTGCCACAAAGAA
Source organism: uncultured Erysipelotrichaceae bacterium (assembly GCA_902803275.1). Classification (GTDB taxonomy): domain Bacteria; phylum Bacillota_I; class Bacilli_A; order Erysipelotrichales; family Erysipelotrichaceae; genus Colivicinus. The sequence goes on along the minus strand of CADCPE010000009.1, from coordinate 2,581 downwards.
GTATTCCTGCTTGATCCTTAGGTATCTTCCCTGTTCGGTAGAGTCATCAGGATAAAGGTTAAGACAGATATCGTCTATCTCCGCAAGATACTTGCGGTAGTCTCTTCCTTCAGGAAGATCATCAGACGGTTCGGCGTTCCACATTCTCATGGTGTTGGCGGTCTTGCCGTCGGAACCGATGATCGGCATGTCATAAGGAACGGCCAGGATATGTTCGGTATCCTTGCGGTGGAATTCGAGTTCACCGTCAGGCTTTCTGGTTACATCGACATAGCCGTAGAATCTGACATCGACAGTCTTGGAAGCTCTTCTGACTTCCCAAGGGTTGCCGATACGCAGCCACTGGTCAGGAACTTCGACCTGTTCGTTGTTGATGATCATCTGTTTAAAAAGACCGTTTCTGTATCTGATCGTATTGCCTGATCCCGGATAGCCCAGCGTTGCCAGAGAATCCAGGAAACATGCAGCCAGTCTTCCTAAACCGCCGTTGCCAAGACCTGCATCGGTCTCGATCTCTTCGATGTCCTCAAGTTCGACACCCAGATCCTTTAAGCCTTCCTTGACTACATCATAGATGCCCAGTGACATCAGGTTGTTTTTCAGCATCCTTCCCAAAAGGAATTCCAGTGAAAAATAATATATCTGTTTGGTATTGTTGCTTCTAACAGCATATTTTGTTTCACGCCAATCTTCCAGCATGTATGTCCTTACCATCTGGGTAAGTACGACATATTTCTCAATCATGCCTGTTTCTGCCAAATCTTTTCCGAAATGAATGTGCGCAAAATAATCGTAATATTCGATAAATTTCTCTTTTGTAGTGAATGCTTCATTCCGATAATTCTTAAAATCACTCATAGTTTTCTTCCTCAGTGATATACATTATACACTAATAAATCCTCAATTTCGCTGATTGTTTGACGATATTCTTCCTTGTTAGCCCTTACATTTATCTCTTCCAGACGTTTTTTCAGATCGGTCAGATATTCGATGAAAGTGGCGTCCATCCTCTTTATATTGATCGGACCGTATCTGATTTCAAGCGGAGTATATTCCTGATGATCTTTAACCCTGAATTTGCTAATCTGATAATAGAAACCGTCGTGAACGACTTTCTCGTCAATGATCTCATAGCCTTTTTCGGCTATATAGGCCCTTAAAAGATCGACGTCCGTGTTGGATTGAATGATGAAGTACTCATACTTTGATACATCGCAGTTATCCAGGATGTGTCTGATCGTGTAGTAGCCCATGCCGGCAATAACGACAACTTCCACATCTTCCGGAGCATTTTCAAGACCATCCGAAAAAACAGGTATCAGTCTTCCTTCGTATCCGTATCTTTTTACAGCTTCCTTGACCTTGTTTAAAGGGCCTTCGGCGATCTCGCCTGCGTAGACCTTTTCCGAGATACCCTCCTGCAGTAAAAAACAAGGTAGTAAGGCGTGGTCGGAGCCTACGTCAAATACTACCTTATTGTTGTCGATCATTTCTGCTATTTCTGTAAGTCTTTTTGATAACATTACTTTCGATCTTCCAGGAATTCCTTAAGTCTCTTGGACTTGGTCGGATTCTTGAGTTTTCTCAAGGCCTTGGCCTCGATCTGTCTAATCCTCTCTCTGGTGACATCAAACTCCTTGCCCACTTCTTCAAGGGTCCTGGTTCTGCCATCCTCAAGACCGAATCTTAATCTGATGACCTTTTCTTCCCTGTCAGTCAAGGTAGACAGGATCAGATCGATCTCATCCTTGAGCAGTTCGTTGTTGGCGTACTGGTCAGGTGAAAGTGCTTCCTTGTCTTCGATGAAGTCACCCAGATGGGAATCATCCTCTTCACCGATCGGTGTCTCCAGAGACACCGGATCTAAAGCGATCTTCTGGATCTCTCTGACCTTTTCCGCAGACATGCCGTTGCCCATCCTGATGGCGATCTCTTCAGCTGAAGGATCTCTGCCCAGCTCCTGGACCAGCTGTCTTTGGATCCTGGTCATCTTGTTTATGGTCTCGACCATGTGCACCGGGATTCTTATCGTTCTGGCCTGGTCGGCAATGGCTCTGGTTATAGCCTGTCTGATCCACCAGGTCGCATAAGTAGAGAACTTGAAACCCTTGGTGTAATCGAATTTATCGACTGCCTTGATAAGGCCCATATTGCCTTCCTGAATAAGATCCAGGAACAGCATGCCTCTGCCGGTATATTTCTTGGCGATCGCAACGACCAGTCGCAGGTTGGCGCTTATCAGTTCGTTCTTGGCCTCGACACCGTCCTGGACCAGTTTAGGGTCGTTAGGATTGTCGATGCCTCTTTCGATACGCTTGGCAATCTCCACTTCCTGGTCAGCCTTGAGCAGTGATACACGGCCGATCTCCTTAAGATACATCTTGACCGGATCGTTTACCTTGGTATAAGTAGATGCCTGTTCGTAGTTGATAACGATGTTTTTCTCGGAATCAAGACCGTCCTCATCGTCGTCATCCTCGCTTGCCAGGTAATCGTCATCCTCGAGATCTTCCTCATCGTCTGATTCATCGATCAGATCGATGTTTACGGAAGAGATCCAGTCATAGAACTGGTCGATCTC
>CADCPE010000008.1 GCA_902803275.1 uncultured Erysipelotrichaceae bacterium | reverse complement strand
CTTGCATAGACACCGTATAAGTTTTCACCTAAGTCACCTAAGTTCTGTAAAACGTTTGAAGTACGTGATTTAGAAGAAACCTGCCAATCGCATTCCAGACCGACAGTTTCAGCCTGCTGTCTGATCAGAACGATATCGTTCTCTGCGCAGAAGCACATAACGAGTTCAGGATTGGTTTCCTTGATCTTGGTCAGGATAGAAGTGAAGTCCTGCTGACCATCTTCGTATTTTTCACTGGCAAGCAGTGTTACGCCGAGCTTTTCAGCTGTTTCAGTGTAGTACTTGCAGGTTTCAAGGCCCCAAGAGTCGCTTGAATAGATCAGGGCAATGTTCTTCTTGCCTAAGTATTCAATATCGTATGCAGCAACTCTGGCAGCAGCTGTATCCTGTGTTACAGAAAGAGAGAAGCCCCAGTCACCTGAAGTAGGCAGGAAGTCTGACTTAGAGCAGGTCAAAGCATACTGAGGAACTTCAGCATCGCGATAGATGGTAGCACATGGATAAGAAACGCCTGATGCGAAAGAACCGATTTCAAGCAGATAGTAAGGATCTGAACTTGCGACGATCTTTTCAGCGATCGTAGCACCTTCGGTAGCATCGTTCTTGTCATCAAAGTAGTCAAGAATGATCTTGCCTGTACCGTCACCGTTGAGCCAGCCGTCTTTTTCCAGTTTCTTCAATGCGACTTCCAGACCCATCTGGATGTATTCAGCATAGGAAGCGTTGGTTCCGGTAAACGGAAGGCTTACAGCGATGTGATAATCACCGTTGGCATCAGCAGCAGTTTCGGCTTTTTCTTCGCCACCGCCGCCGTTACCGCCGTTAGAGCAGCCGGCAACCATGAAAATCATCATCGAGATCAGCAATAAGCTTAAAAATTTTTTCATGTTTTCTCCTTTTTCTATTGTTTAACAGCCTTGCGCTGTAAAGACCTATTTTCTTGTCTTGTAGCGAAGTGTGCAGCACTCACAGCCATCGGCCAGTGATCCCTCCAGATCGAAATCAAGTCCGACACCTTCCGCAATGCCGCGATCGCCTTCCATGGCGATATCGCACATCAGAGCGCACTCTTCATCGCTTAAGCCCATCTTCTGCCAGGCTGACAGCAGTGCGCAGTAGTTCAGTGTAACGACTGCTTCATCCTCGTTGGCACTGACAAGCTTCTTTTCAAAAGTATTTGACTGAGCCTTGGAAGTAAAATACCTGGCATATGTCTCGGCATTGAGATCCTTGCCTTCAAAGTCCTTCTTTTCCTTTTCACCTGAAGCAAGACCGATCTTATGGATCGCAGACCTCATGATCGGTTCCAGATCGATACCCTGTTCTTTGGCTTCCTTGTAGAAACCTGCAGCCCATCTTCCACGCTGTTCGATAGCTGCTCTTCTGACATTGACGACAGCATCATCCGTTACATGCGCTTCGTTTTTAATCTTGCTCATTGTTATGTCCTTCTTTCCTTACTTTAATTCTAAATGAAAGCGTTAACATTTAAATTAGACATTCCTACACTTTTCTTGTAAAAATATTAGCTTTTTCTGGGGATTTTCCATGATTCAGACAAATAAAAATCCGGAAACAGTTCCCGGATCCATAATGCTATTCTGATGAAGCAAAAGTCTAAAACAGCACCCTGAAAGTGATCCGGTCTTTCACGAATATTCTTTTACAGCAACAGTCAGACTGTTTCCTAACCATTTCCTTTTCAGTCATGCTCATCAACAATAATATAGCACTTTCCTTTTTCGCTTTGTAAAATACTATCTTTCAGTTTTCCTCTTCGCCGATCATATTCTGCCTATATTGTTTCGGTGTAATGCTGTATTTATCTTTGAAGACTCTGTTGAAGTAAGCCACATCGGAGAAACCGACCAGGCCAGCTATTTCATAGATCTTCAGGCTCAGATTGCCTAAAAGCTCCTTCGCCTTTTCCATTCTCAGGTTATTCAGATACAAGGAGAAGCTCTGCTGCATGTCTCTGGAAAAGCGGTTTGACAGATAGTTAGGCGTAACATTCAGCTTATAGGCACAATAGTTCACATTCAGCTCGCTGTTGGCCATCTCCTTGTGGATGATCCTCAGGCATTCGCTGACGATCTGGGTTATCTCTTCATCACCCACATACCTTTCACAGCACTCTTTCAGATAGCTGCGCACTACTTCTTTTAACTGCTTTTTGTCTGTGCTTTCATATACCTCTTTCATGGCGTTGCGGGTATAAAGAGGTATCGAACGGCCAACAGGAAATACACCATGATCCACATACATGATCCATCCGTAGATGCGGTTTTTCAGATCATTGATGTTCTCGTTATTGCTTGCAAAATAGTCATCAAGCTGCTTTTCGATCAATGAAAAATCATTGGAAGATATGGCCTTATGCAGATTGCCGATGCCGATATCATCACTCTTTGTTTCAAGATTGTGTTTATGATAGCTGAGGATGCTTTTTAAAGTGTCCTGCAGTTCCTCTTTCAAAAAAGGCTTTAAAAGATAGTCATAGACATTTCTGCTGCGAATGGCTGTTTTGATGTATTTCTGATCATCATAAGCCGAGATGACGATCACCGGCAGGTTCAGGCCTGTTTCATCGATCTGTTCGATCAGCCAGATGCCGTCCTTCTGCGGCATCCTTATATCGGTGATCAGGATGTCGGGCTTTTCTGTTTTGACCAGTTCAAAAGCCTGCAGACCGTTGCCCGCAAGGCCGGCTATCTCAAAACCTTCTGTCCCGCTGACGATCGAAGCGATCCCGTTCAAGGAGAGTTTTTCATCATCAGCTATTACTACTCTGTTCATCTATGCCCTCCCTGGTCTTCTCCAGCGGCAGTCTTATCTTAACGGTCGTCATGCCGTTTTTTACTTTATATGAAAGACCGCTGTCCTGACCGTAGTACATCTTCAGTCGATCATTGACGTTTCTGATGCCATAGTGTTTCTTGGCCAGCTCTTCATCGCCGTTGAGCAGTTTTTCAATTATCTTAAGATCAGCCTTTGTTCCGTTATTGCTCATACTGAGGATAAGATGATCTTTTTCAATATATGATCTGATACTGATATGCCCTCTGACATCGTTCTCCAGAAAACCGTGAGTCAGGGCGTTTTCCGCCAGCGGCTGCAGGATCTGCTTGACGACAATAAGATCTCTGGTATTGTCGGCTATATCGTATTCCACATCATAGCTGTCAGGATAGCGGTATTTCATGATCTCCAGATATGAACGCACATGATCAAACTCCTTCTGTAAAGGGATCATCGGCTTGCCGCTGTTAAGCGAGATCCTGAACAGATTCACGAGATCCATCACGATCTTCTGGATATCGTCATCCTGATGATTGGCAGCCATCCAGGAAACGGTCGACAGGGTATTGTAAAGGAAATGCGGATTGATCTGCGCCTGCAGCAGCATGAACTGATTCTCCACTTCCTTCTCGGAAAACTCCTTGATGTTCCTGATGGAATTGTTTACTTCATCGGCCAGCTTGTTGTAGCTGTCGTAAAGATTCTTGACTTCTCTGGTCACATTTTCCGGAACATCGATGTGCTTATAGGTCTCGCTTTCCGCTGCCTTGTTCATATTATCGGACAGGGAAACGATCGGCTTTGTCAGTCTGTCAGTGAAATAGACGGTCAGTATTATGCCAAGCAGCTCCATCGTCAGCGTCAGCAGGATGATGAAACTGATGCGGTTTGATGAGTCGACATACAATGATGAGCCCTCTACCAAGGCCGCCAGTTTCCAGCCGTTGTTTCTGAAGGTGTGGACAAGTGTATAGGTCGCATTCCTTGTCGGCAGGGTATCGTAGGAGATCGTTTCTCTTTCTTCGGTGATCTCAAGTTCGCCTGAATAGTGATAAGGCAGGATATAGTTGTTGTTTTCATCCAGGAAAAACATCTTGCCTTTCATGTTTTCACCGCTGCCGAAAGAATACACCATGTCGACGATCCTTGGCATGTTGTAATCAACGGAAACGATCGCCACGATCCTGCTCAGATCGTTCAGGGAAAACATCGGTCTGTATACCCTGATACAGTCTTTATTGTCCGGACGGCAGATCCAGGTATACTTGTTTGCGATATCATAATCAAACAGGCCTTCTTCCGCCATGGTATAGCCATTGTTCATTGAATTAGGGTAATAGATATCATCTTCATGAACAGGCAGTATCAGAACATCATCTACACCGACAGCCAGCCTTAATGATGCGGCAGCTTCGCTGATCTCCCTGTACCTGAGTTCATCTGTTTCCAGAAGTTCATGAAGTTCCTTGTTTGAACAGATCGTCAGCACTTTGTCTTCGGAAGAATCAAAGATATCCTGCAGCTCATTCACATCCTGCAGGATAAGGTTGTTGTAGGAAAGGGTGTTTTCCTTGAACATCAGACGCTGCAGCTCTCTGATCGAAGAAAAAGCTATGAACGCCAGAGTCAGCGTAATGATGGCGATATTCATGATGAGAAGTTTCCTCTTCAGCATACTTATGTACCTTTCTTATTTTAGCATTGAGAAACTTGTTTCATGTTAAGATTAGGTTGATGAGAAAGAATTTCTTCTATGGATTCATCGTATTCGTACTGTGCCTGCTGGCCTGTTCAACTATCGGTATCCCCAATACCTATGGGCTTTTCTATCAGCCATTATCAACGATCCTGAACACCGGAAAAGCCAATGCCACCCTCCACGTCTCGATCGCCGGACTGGCTACGGGCTTTTCATCGCCTTTGATCGTCAAGATCCTGAAAAAGGTTTCCTACAGGACGGTCATGATCGCCGGCATCATACTGCTGGCAGTCTCCGGTTATGCGATCGGAACCAGCAGAAGCCTTCTGATGATAAACATCATGGGCATCTTCAGGGGGATCGGACTGGCCTGTACCAGCAACGTCATCATCACGATGCTGACAGGAAACTGGTTTCTGGCCCGCCGGGGAACGATTTCCGGGATCATCATGAGTTTCTCCGGAATCATGGGATCCCTGTTCTCACCGGTCGTATCGATGTTCCTTGAAAGATACGGTTTCACCAATGCTTATCTGATCTGTATTGCCATCATGGTGCTTTTAGCCCTGCCGGCAGTATTCATACCGTTTAGACCGGAAGATCTTGAAATGAAAGCCTACGGATATGGCGGCAATATCGAAACAAAGGATTCCTATGAAGGACGCTATGAACTCTCCTTCAAGGGGGAAACATTCATCCTGCTTGTCGCAACGGCTTTTCTGGTGATCTGCGTTACTACGCTGACTTCATACCTGCCTAGCTATGTGGAAAGCCTGAAGCAGAGTGCCGGAAACGGCGCAGCCCTGCTTTCCGCTTCCATGGTCGGAAATGTCCTGTTCAAGTTTCTGATCGGCCTGTGCATTGACCGCAAAGGCGTCTTCTTTTCCTTTGTGACGTTCATGATGATCAGTTTTGCGGGACTGCTGATGATCGTTCTCATCCCGCAGAATGCGACTTTGCTGTTTATCGCCGGGATCCTCTATGGAGCATGCTACGCTGTAAACAAGGTCGCCATACCTTTGACGATAAGGATCTTCTTCGGCGATGAGAAATACGGGGAAGCCTACAGCGTACTGTCACTGTGCGAAAATATCGCCCGTTCAGCCATCATCACATCGATCGGATTCATCTTCGACACGAGCGGCTCCTATCTCATATGCTTTATAATTGCCCTGTTTGCCTCGTTGGCCTCTTCGGCAATGATGATCTATCAAAACAGAAAGTTAGCTCAGGAATAATAACATGAATCAGGATATCAGAAAGATCATAAACCATACCTTAGACGCTGAAGCAAAGCAGATCGAAAGAATCAAAGAAACGATCGACCAGGATGTGCTGGAAAAGATAATAGACAGGATCATAAAATGTCCGGGCAAGGTCATCATTACCGGTTGCGGCACTTCGGCGATGGCAGCCAGGAAGATCGTACATTCATTAAGTGTGATCGATATCCCTTCTGTCTTCCTCAATCCGAGCGATGCCGTGCACGGATCGCTGGGCGTTGTACAGAAAGATGATATCGTAATCTTCATTTCCAAAGGCGGAAATACCGATGAGCTTGTCTCCTTCATCGACAACATCAGGGACAAGAAAGCCTTCATCATTACCGTCTCGGAAAATGAAGGATCTATACTGGCTGAAAAGTGTGATCTGTTCCTTAAAGTCAAGATCGAAAGAGAACCGGATGAATATGACATGCTGGCAACGGCAAGCACCTTATGCGTGATCGCCGTGTTTGATGCCATCTGTATCGCCTTGATGAAATATACAGACTTCAGCAAGGAGAAGTTTCTACTTAATCATCCTAAAGGTGCAGTCGGAGAAAGACTTAACAGACGTTGAAAGGACTGTCCAAAACCTGCTTATTGCGCATGTTTAACGAACTTCAGATTAATTCAAAAAAAGGTCTAAGAATCAAAGCAGAAGCCCTTAATGGCGGATCGTTGCGCATACGATGATATATCTCTGATCAGTTTCCTAACGCTTCACTTGTGAACCTCCCATAAGCTAAAGACTTATGGGCTTCTTAAGAAGTTTGCTTTTACGTTTCCACCTGATATATATCAGGTAAGCCTT
>CADCPE010000007.1 GCA_902803275.1 uncultured Erysipelotrichaceae bacterium | reverse complement strand
GGCATCCCAGACATCGACGAAGGTACCGATGATCTCTTCGGATTTTGTTGAAGCCAGAACTTCATCGGTGATGATGCCGATAAAAAGGACATTGAGCCCGTTGACATTCAGGATCTTGTAGGGGTTAAAGAGTCTGGCATGATTGGTCTTGACATACATATTGGCGTTGACGATCGGGAATTTGGCACACTTTTCCAGAAACAGAAGGTGAGCCAGACCGTAGTCGACCTCGTGGTTTCCCAGCGTCGCGATATCCGGAGCCAGGAAGTTCATCAGTTCGATTGTAGAGAAGCCCTTGTATTCCGAGTCGATGATCGATCCTCTGAACATGTCGCCGGCGATCGCATAGATCGTATTAGGTTCCTCTTCTCTGACTTCCTTGATGTAACCGGATAAGAGCGAAACGCCGCCTTCATCCTTGCCATCCTTGTTTTCGGCCAGAAAGTCGCCATGCATATCATTGGAATGTAAAAGCACCAGTTTTTCTTTTGCCATAAATTACCTCATAAAAAAACACTTCTATAACATAATTATATGTCATGGAAGTGTGTTTTCCTTAACGTTTTAGCTGGGTCGTGACCTCGTTCCAGAGATTCAGTGACCACTTGGCAGCGGAGCTTGCCCGGTTGAGGAAATCGTAATCCTCATCCGATACCTCAGCACCGTAGAGCTTCATGATATAAGTTATCGCATCATCGGCGAAAGCTGCTACTTTTTTGCAGTTGTCGGTCTTGAGATCTTCGGTATATTCCTTTAAAACGACAGCTGCCTTATACATCTCATCGGCTTTCTTCCTGTTGACGTCGTTTATGCCATCAGCGATCAGCTCGTAATTATCGACGATAGTCTGGTTGAGATCTTCAAGTTCGTTTTCAGTCACATCTTTGCCTCTGGTCATATTGTCGATCGCTTCCTGCTTCAAAATCTCATATTCGCTTTCGACATCGGCCCATCTGAGCAGTTTTCTTTTTTCGATCGATGCCCACTGATCCTGATCCCAGTTCAGGATCGTTTCAAGCATCGCATCAAGTTCCGCTTTGATTGCCGCCTGATCAGCATCTTTTTCATAATACGATCTGACCAGTTCCTTGATCTTGTCTGCGAGCTCTTTGATTAGAGCAGACTGATCATTGCTGTAGGCGGAAGCGAGCTTTTCCAAAGATGCCGCATTTTCATAGATCCTCAGCAGGACTTCTTCATCGGCCTTTTCCAAGGAATCGATATCTGCCTTGATGGAATCGATGACCTTCTTATAATCATCTGCCAGGAAGACTTCGGCATTCTCGGAAGGATTTGCAGCCGCCTGCTGAACCTCGGCGAATCTTGAGCTGACATCTTCCCATGTCGGTGCCTTTGAACAGGCACACAAGCTGATACATAAAATAATAAGTAATAGTTTTTTCATAGTTCCCTGCATTAGGCAATCATGCCCTTGTAAATATTTTTTTCAATTATACACTACAATCGCACTTTCTTGACAATCGAACAGCGTGTATAAAGAATAAAAGTCCGATCTTCGGACTTTCTAGTTAAGTGGTGCACCAGACAGGACTTGAACCTGCACGAGTCGCCCCATATGAACCTGAATCATACGCGTCTGCCAATTCCGCCACTGGTGCATGCTTAAACATTATACAAAAAAATATTCGAACTGTAAATGCAAATGTCGTGTATATGACAAAAAACTGTGATGAAAAATCTTGAAACATAACGCTTTTATGAATAAAATAATTAGGTATGGAATTCAGAAAGATTATAAATGTGGCAGTTATTGCCCATGTCGATGCCGGAAAATCAACACTTGTTGATGCCTTTCTTGCGCAGTCTCATGTCTTTTCCGATCATGAAGAGATAGTTGCCCAGGTCATGGATTCAAACGATCTGGAAAGAGAAAGAGGCATCACGATCTATTCCAAGAACTGTTCGATCAATTATCGCGACTATAAGATCAATATCGTCGATACGCCGGGACATGCGGATTTCTCCAGCGAAGTCGAGCGTATCATCAAGACCGTCGATACCGTCATCCTTCTGGTGGATTCATCGGAAGGACCAATGCCTCAGACAAGATTCGTTCTGAAGAAGTCTCTGGAAGCAGGACTTAGACCGATACTGCTTATAAACAAGATAGACAAGAAGGACGCCAGGATCAACGAAGTCATCGATGAAGTCTATGATCTGTTTCTGGACCTGGCTGCCAACGATGACCAGCTGGACTTCCCGATATTATACGGAATAGCCAGACAGGGCATCGTCAGATACAATCCCGGCGATTCCAACAACGATATCAATCCGCTGTTTGAGACGATCGTCAAGCATGTCGATGCCTATCCTGATCTGACGGCAGAACCGCTGCAGATGCAGGTCAGCGCACTGGCTTATGACGACTATATCGGCAGGATCGGTGTCGGCCGTGTCTATGCCGGCATCATCAGACAGAACAACATGATCTCTGTATGCAACAACAACGGCAAGAAGGAAAACCGCAAGATCGCCAATCTCTACAACTATCAGGGTCTGAAAAGAACGGCTATCAGTGAAGCGCAATGCGGCGATATCGTCATGATCTCAGGCATTGAGAATATCGAGATCGGTGATACGATCGGTCCGGAGAACGTTTATGAACCTCTGCCGCAGATCGATATCGAAGAGCCGACCTTGAGCATGAACTTCATGGTCAACACTTCACCGTTCCAGGGCAAGTCCGGAAAGTATGTTACCAGCCGCAACATCAGGGAAAGACTGGAAAAGGAACTGGAAGTAAACGTGGGACTGAAGGTCGAGAATACTGATTCAACCGATACCTTCAAGGTTTCAGGAAGAGGCGAGCTGCACCTTTCGATCCTTTTGGAAAACATGCGCAGAGAGGGCTATGAGATAGCTGTCTCAAGACCGGAAGTAATATTCAAGACCATTGACGGCGTCTTGAACGAGCCGGTAGAAGAAGTCATCTGTTCCGTTCCTAATGAATATTCAGGATCGGTAATCAATAAACTAAACCTCAGAAAAGGCCAGATGATCGATATCCAGGATGAAGGTTCCTACACCAAGGTCATCTACCACGTTCCGACTAGAGGCCTTCTGGGCTATCGAAGCGAATTCATCAATGACACCAAGGGTGAAGGTGTCATGGTCAGAAAGTTTATCGAATATGAACCGTTCGTCGGAGAAATACCGCAGAGACCTAATGGTGCTCTGATCTCCATGGCTTCAGGTAAAGCCATGACCTATGCGTTATGGAACCTGCAGGAACGCGGCCAGCTGTTTGTCACGCCGCAGACCGAAGTCTATGAGGGCATGATCATCGGCGTCTCTTCAAAGACCCAGGATATCGAAGTCAATCCGACGGTAAACAAGAAGATGACGGCGGTCAGATCCACAGGAAACGACGAGGCAATGAAACTTGTGCCGGCGAGGATCTTCTCTTTGGAAGAAGCGCTGGAATTCATCAATGACGATGAACTCGTCGAGATCACTCCGGATGCGATCCGGCTGAGGAAACGCTATCTGACCAACCTTGACAGGCGCAGACACATGCGTGAGGTAAACAAGGAAGCAAGCAAGAACTAAGCGATCCACCTAAGGATCGCTTTTACTTTGAAATTAAAGTAGAATAGAGTGTGATATGGAACTGCTTGTGACCTTAAGGAAAAGAGCCTTGCTGGAAAGGATATTGCCGCTTGTTGACGGAGTGATCATCGGCAGGTTTTTTGCTGCTTCATACCATCTTGGCAGCAATGAGATGCGCATCATAAACAATTACTGCAAGTCCAACAAGAAGAAAGTCTATGTGCAGATCGATAATTTCATCAGTGAAGATGATATGGATGAACTTCTTGACTATATGGGCTTTGTGAAATCGTTGGAACCGGACGGCATCTATTTCCATGATCTGGGTCTGTATGAGATTGCTAAGGAGTTTTCTCTTGCAGACAAACTGATCTATGACGGCAAGAGCGTCCTGTGCAATTCCCTTGATACGCGTTTTCTGCTCAACAGAGGGATCGATTCGGTGATGCTGGCAAGAGAGCTGACATTTGAAGAGATAAAGGATATCGCCTCCAACAACCCCGGACAGGTGGACATTCAGATCTTCGGTCATCAGCGCATGTCCTATTCCCGAAGAAAATTCCTGAAGAACTATTTCGAAGAGATAAACAGGGATTACGATTATCTGAATAAGGAAAGCCTGTATCTCATTGAGGAACAAAGAGACTACAGGATGCCTATCGTTGAAGATGATGAGGGAACTTTTATCTATACCGACTATATAGTGGAAATGTTTAAGGAACTGCCAAAGATCGCCGATGTGATCAAAAGGGGAGTCATCGATACGCTGTTTATCGATAATGACAATATGATCCTGCAGGCTTGCCGCGACTATAAAAGAGTCAATAAAGAGAATGCGGATTTCATCAAGGAAAGTTTCAGACATTCCTATCCCGAGAACTACTCTTCGGGATATCTGTATCAGAAGACGAATATAAGCAAAGATGAATAAGATTGAATTACTGGCACCCGCAAAGGATCTTCAGAAAGCCAAGATCGCCATCATGTACGGAGCTGACGCTGTTTATGTAGGCGGCAAGTTTTTCTCATTGCGTTCAAGGGCTTCCAATTTTTCTCTGGAAGATCTCAGGGAGCTTTCGCAGTTTGCGAAACAGTATGGTGCCAAAGTATATGTAACTGTAAATATCGTCTTCCACGATGATGACTACAAGGGCATCAGTGACTATCTGACCTACCTTGGCAGCATCGGCATCGATGCGGTCATCATTTCTTCGCTGGCGCTGATCCCGATGGTCAGAAAACTTGCGCCGAAGATGGAATGCCATATTTCAACGCAGCTTTCTTCTCTTAATTCGGCTGCAGTCAAGACCCTGCAGGAATTCGGTGCCGATCGTATCGTTCTGGCCAGAGAAGCGAGTATGGAACAGATAAACGAGATCTCTTCGAAAGTCTCTGTACCGCTGGAGGTCTTCATTCATGGCGGCATGTGTTCAAACTATTCGGGACGCTGCACGCTGTCTAACCGCATGACTCTAAGAGATGCCAACAGGGGAGGCTGTGCCCACTCCTGCCGCTGGAAATACCATCTGTTTGATGGTGACGAGATCATCTCGAATCCCAACTGTCTGATGTCGATGTCTTCAAAAGACTTAAGAGCTTCAGCCTATATCGAAAAGATGATCAGAGCCAACGTGGCCTCGCTTAAGATCGAAGGCAGGATGAAATCGGAATACTATATCGGGCAGGTCGTCAAGACTTACCGCAAGATGATTGATGAGATATATCACGAAGGCCATCTGACTCAGGCGCGTCTTGATTACTATGACAGTGAACTTTCCAAAGCTGAAAACAGGCCGAGCGATGATGGCTTCCTTTCCGGAAGCTGTGACAATTCCAAGCATCTTTACGGCGTCATCGGCGCCGCTGTCACCCACGACTATGTGGCTTTTGTCCATGATTTTGATGAAGAGAGAAACATGGCTACCATTGAAGTCAAAAACATCTTCGCAAGATCTGATGAACTGGAAGTCTTCGGACCTAATGTCGACAATCAGCGTTTCAAGGCTGATGATATCTATGATGAGAACTGGCAGATCGTTGATCTGTGCAACAAGCCGACCCAGATCCTGTATGTGCGGACACCTTTCAGAGTGCACCGCTGTGACATGATCAGAAAGGTGAATAAAAGATGATCGTTGAGGGCGCTATTTCGGTCAAGGCCGTTATTCAGAATCATAAAAGAGAAGCTAAGAAGGTTTATATAAACAAAGAAAAGAAAACCAAGGATTTTAATTATATCCGCAAGCTGTGCAGGCAGAATGGTATTGAGCTTGTTGAACTCGCAAGTAAAGAGCTTGCTGCCTATCTTCAGGGCAGGAGCCATGGCGGGGTAGGCGTTGAAACTGAGCCGCGAAGAAACGATGAATTCACTGACGGCGATATCTT
>CADCPE010000006.1 GCA_902803275.1 uncultured Erysipelotrichaceae bacterium | reverse complement strand
AAATTCCTTCTTGTCGATAACTTTAGGCAGAGCATACACGACATCGGCTAAACCGCCGGTCTTTACAAACGGCAGTGATTCAAAAGAAACAAACAGTACTTCTTTCATTAGATTCGATCTCCTCGCTTGATATAGATAGGTTCTTCCTTGGTGCCCTTGAGTTCCTTGATATGGGTGATGATTGAAAGTCTGTCAACGACCGCACATTCAAGTTTGACGTTCTTGTCGATGAGCGTATCAGGAAGGATCACTGAATCCCTGATAACGGCACCTTCCCTGACAACGACATTCCTGCCGATGACGGAATTGATTACGGTTCCTTCGATCTGACAGCCGTTGGCGATGATCGAACCTGAAACCTTGGCACCGCTCTTATACAAAGTCGGGCAGGAGTCATTGGTCATCGTATAGATCGGCCAGTCATCATTGATAAGTTTGAGAAGTTCCTTCTCCTGCTTGATCTCCATGTTTGCCTCATAGTAGGCAGTAAGAGTAGAGATGCAGGCGAAGTAGCCGTGGTTGGCGTAGGCACCGATCTTCATGACTTTCGTGCAGTCACTGATGATATCGGAAAGCGAGTAAAGCGATGAAGTCATGCTTGCCTCTTCGACCAGCTGCTTGAAGGTCAATGCCGACATGACATAGGTCTCAAGCGAGATGGCAGCCTTCTTGTATTTGCCGCGGTTCTTGTGGAATTCGCTGATCCGCTGGTTCTTGTCGATGACAATGGTGTCGCCCATCAGATACTTCCGGTCAGCGTTGTTGGAATTGTGGTAAAGAACAGTGATGTCGTTCTTTGATCTGATGTGATAATCCAGCATCTCCGAGAAATCCTGCTTGAAGATGAAGTGCGACGGAGCGATGATGACATATGACGGATTTTCGACATCGATGAATTCCATGTAGGTCTTGAAAGCCTGGATATCGACGTTGAACATATCGTTGTTGGAATAGTCTACATCGCCATGCAGCAGATGGATCTTGCCTCTTTTGGAGTTGATGTTGTAGCTGGTGTGCGTTACATGTTCAACTGTCGAGCGAGGTCTGTTCTTGATGAACAGTTTGATGTTGTCGATACCGGAGTTGGTAAAGTTTGAAAGCATGAAGTCGATGACTCTGTATCTGCCAAGGATGGAAGTTGCAGAGATCGGACGGAAGTCTTCAAGTCCTCTGACGTGGACATAATTCGGTTCAAAATTGAGAATACCTAATACTTTACTCATTGTGCGCCACCTGCCTTTGCTATAAGGGCTTTTGATACAAGCAGGACTTCGTTTGAATCCTTCTTGCCTAAAACAGCTCCATCCGGAACCTTGACATCGTCAGCTACCAGACACCTTGTCAGTTTAGCGCCCTTACCTACTACAACATTGTTCATGATAACTGAATCTTTGACTTTGGCGCCTTCTTCGATCTCGGCACCTGAGAATATTACTGAGTGTTCAACATCACCGTTGATGATGGCACCCTGAGTGATGAAAGCGTTGTTGATATTGGCATCTTCACCGATGACCTGCGGAGTTGCGCTTGGATCATCCGTGTAGATCTTCCATGATGCATCAAACAGATCGAGGCCGCTGTTGTCTTTCAGAAGGTCCATGTTTGCTTCCCAGAGGGAATCGATCGTACCTACATCCTTCCAGTAGCCCTTGAATCTGTAAGCCTGAAGCTTGAGCCCGTCCCTGAGGTAGTCCGGGATGATGTTCTTGCCGAAGTCATGAGAAGATTCGCTGTCCTTGGCATCCTCTTTCAGATACTTTCTCAAAGTCTTGTAGGAGAAGATATAGACACCCATTGAGGCCAGGTTTGACTTTGGCTGTTTCGGTTTCTCTTCAAACTCAACGATCCTGTCGGTCTTGTCCGTGTTCATGATGCCGAAACGGCTGGCTTCCTTGAGCGGAACTTCGATGACGGCGATCGTCGCATCAGCACCGGCATCGATATGAGCCTTCAGCATCTTTTCATAGTTCATCTTGTAGATGTGGTCACCGGACAGGATCAGAACGTATTCCGCATCTTCCTGATCAAGGAAATCTAGGTTCTGATATATGGCATCGGCTGTACCGTTATAAAGGCCCAGACCGGTCTCGTCTTTTTCACGAGGGGAGAGTACATAGACACCACCGCCATTGGAGTCAAGGCCCCAGGTTGAACCCCTTGCGGAATAAGAGCTCAACAGGATCGATTCATACTGAACCAGTACACCGACCGTAGAAATGTGAGAGTTTGCACAATTTGAAAGTGCGAAGTCGATAATCCGGTACTTCCCTCCGAAGTGGACTGCAGGTTTGGCGACTTTTTTGGTCAAATCAAAAAGTCTGGATCCTCTTCCTCCGGCAAGTATCATCGCGACCATATTATTTTTTTTCATGAAATAGTACTCCTCAATACTTATCTTAATTTAATTATACATCATCATTCTTTGCATATGACAAGGGAATGGGCAGAAACAAAAACGTTTTCTCTGATGTGATCTGTACTGCCTTTTTCATCAAAGATCACGTGATGTTTCAAGCCATCCTCATAGGTCAGATCATCATTGCTCGGGTTGAAATATACAGATGTATCACCTGCCTTGTACTGTAAGATCCTGCCTAGTATTCTGAAACTGATTTTTGCGTCATTCGCATTGAAATCCGTGATGTTTTTTCTTAGTTCAATAAGCTCCTTTGTCTTCTGTACAAAGTCTTTGTTTTTGATCCTCAGATCCCAGTCCAGCTTGTTTACCTTGTCAGGTGCATTGTAGCTGTTTCTTAAACCCTGCTTGGTCCGCATGAATTCCTGACCTGAATGAACAAACGGGAATCCTCTGGAAACAAGCACCAGTGCCAGTGCCAGGAAGCATCTTTTTCTGATGGTATCCTTATCATCGTTCTCCATATAGATCGACATGCGGTCAAAGAAGGTGTAGTCATCGTGGCACTCCACATAGTTGATGGTCTGGGAACTGTCCAGATATTCGTTTTCACTTGAGATATATTTGATGACGTCATGATCGATCATGTCGTTGCCGCTGACATAGTGGATCATCGTCTCTCTGAAAGAATCGTTGAACATCTTGATCTCAGGCATCTTGCGGGCATTGATGATCGTAGCTCTGTATTCTTCCTCCAGGGCATCACCCATGTTCCAGCCTTCACCATAGACGATGAAATCCGGTTTGAATCTTCTGATGTTTTCGCACATCTTGTTGACGGTGTGCGAACCCATGATCCCCATCAGATCCAGTCTGATGCCGTCGATATCAAACAGGTAGACATAGCGTTCGATCATCTCCAGGATATACGCATGGACAAAAGGATTCTCGGTATCGACCTCGCTTCCGCACAGCGTTCCGGCAGCCAGTTTTCCCTCACTGGTCAGACGGTACAGTTTTCCCTTCAGCATCTTGCCCAGATCGTTGGTCTTGACGTTGTAGACATGATTAAAGACACAGTCCAGTGTCACTCGGATATCGTTCTGATGCAGAACATTGACAGCTTGTCTCAGTTCATTGACATAGGCATAAGGATCATCGGCATTCACGACATAATCCTTCTTGACATAGTTGTAGGCGATCGGATTATAGCCCCAGTTGTAGTCGGTCTTGTCGTTGTCAAAATCGAATACAGGCATCAGCTGCAGATGACTTATGCCGAGTTCCTTAAGATAATCAAGGCCGATACTGCAGCCCTCTTTCTTGAGGCCGGTCTCAGTAAAACTGAGAAACTTGCGGCGATAGTTTCCGGTATATGATCCTGCGGAAGAGAAATCCCTGACTGATGTCTCGTAGATGATCGGATCATGTTTCAGGCTCTTTGGCACATATATGGATCTCAGGAACTTTTCTTTATTCAGAACATAGGAGTCCTTATCATCCGACATGAAAGAAAAAGGATCCCTGAAACTTACGCCGCCGTCACATTCATAGTGGTAGGCGGCAAGTTCAAGATCCCCTTCAACGGTGATTTCAAAACAGCTTCCAATCTTTTTCATCGGATAGGATCTATCATACATAAACAAAGACATGTTTTCATAGTCAGGTGCATATACTCTGAAAACTGTCTTATCAGGCTGATAAAAGCTTCCCAGACTCTTAATGTCAAAATCACTTACGACGTCAATATTCTTCATCGATAATCTTCCAGACGATTCTTGACTTCCAGGGAATCAACGATGCCCTGAATGATCTTTTCGATCCTGCTTCCTCTTGAATAGTCAGCTTTCACAAAGAACGTAGCCCTTTTATCTTCATACAGCTTTTCCGCCTTGTTCTTCTTGGCCTCATCGCCGAATACAGCGATCGTCGTACCGCCGTTTTGCTGAACGACCTTCATGCTCGGCACATCGGTGCTTCCGTCTCCGAAATAGACCATGTTCTCCAACGGAATGTATTTCAGGGAATCAGGCGTTGAACTGTTGAGATCCTCATCGTTGGTCTCCATGAACACGCCCTTGGAGATCCTGAAAAGGTACTGGGTCTTCATTGTATAGTTGACGACTCTGCTAGGCCAAAGGATCCTTCCTTTTTCATCATAGGCATAGGTACATGCATAGATCTTCTTGAATTCCTTGGCGATCGAAGTGCCCTTGATGATATCGGTGAGACCGGAAGAAATGATGTAGTGTTCAACTTTCACATGGTGTTTTTTGCCATAGTCATTGATCCTTTTGAACCAGGTGCTCACACCCTTGTACAGCTCGACATACTTGCCCTCTTCGATCAGCTGTTTCTGGGTGAGGTTCTTGTTCTTTTCGATCATCAGGTACATGTAGGAAAGGATCGCATCGCAGTTGTGCTTGTCCGAGAAGACTCCGCATTCCTTCCAGAAGTCGGACGGGTTGTCATATCCTAAAGACTGAATATAGTGAAACTCCTGCATATCCTTAGGAGAAAGCGTCTTGTCAAAGTCATAGATTAGAGCTAATTTTGCGTTTTTCATGTTAATTAAATTATATCAAAAACTAAGGGTGCCAAAACTATAAAGTTCCCTTTAAAACGGGAACTTTCAGGCTGCTTTATCTTCTTTAGGCGACTTCTCTGAAGTCGAGTTTCTCGACTTTCTTGAAAGCGATCCAGTAGATTATCAGGGCAAACAGCGATTCCAGTACGACCGCAATCACCCAGGCCTTAGGATTGAGCGCTCTGACAAACTGGATATCATTTCCTTCCATGGCCATGATCGCTGTTTTAGAGAAGACCAGGATGCCAAGTGTCGTGCCCAGCACAAGTCCGGCGATCGTCGTGATCACCGTCTCCTTGATCAGATAGCCCTTGGTCTTGGCGATCGAGAAACCGTTGATGCGCATGACGATCAGTTCCTTCTTCTTGCGGTTGATGAAGATGTTGGCCAGGTTGGTCAGGATCATGAATGACATCAGGATCGAGATGCCGATCATGACATAGACGATGATGTCATAAAGAGCGTTGACACTTGAAAACCTTACCAGCAGTTCTGCAGGTCTGTTGAAGGAAAGATCTCCGTCGATCTCCTGCAGATCACTGACCAGCTGATCATAATCGGCACCATCAAGATTGACATAGATGCAGTTGTGTTCTGCCTTCGCTCCGAAAGCTTCCTCATAGGCTTCTTCCGACATCATGATCATTCTTCCGACATGGTTATTGAAAGTGCCGGAATAGCTGATATAGTGCTTATTGAGACTGCCGTCGTAGATGACCCAGATATCTCCCGGCTTCAGATTCTTCTTTTCTGTGAGTTTGTTCTGAGCCAGAAAACCTGATTCAGGAAGGGTGACCTTTTCATGCGTGTCAGGGTCCTTGAGCTGGATGAAATTGTTTATTTCCTTCTTATCCGCAACGACCAGATTGAGGCCGTCTAGATTGTCACTGTTCTTGTACAGATAGCCGAAGTAGGAGGCATTCAGATAGAAGACGTTGCGCTTCTTCAGTACCTTTTCAAGTTTCGCATACTGTTCTTGCGGGATGGCGCTGTTGTAGTCGATGCGCACATCATAGATGAAGACATCCTTGAGCTGGACCTGCTGCATCCTGCGGAATGAATCTCTGATCGAAATACCGGCACCGATGACCAGTACGCTGCCCGCGACAATGATGATCGAGATGATGACGCGCGCCTTGTCGGTGATGATGTTGCGCAGTATCAGTCTTGAATAAAGGGAACCCTTCTTGTTTCCTTCAGAAGATCTGTTTCTGCCGGCATTGTTAGATATGACCTGGCCTTTCATCAGCGTCGAGGCCGGACTTCTGAGCAGTCCGGTACATGAGAATATTGAAACCAGTGCAGCCGCAAGGATCAGCGATACGGTGACGATCGCGGTCACAGGTACACTGATCGGTGCACCGGCTTTGCCGAAATTGAACATGCCGGATTTGGCGATCTCGCCCTGAATGATGTCTCCGCCGAAATAGGCAAGCATGATGCCTGCAAGCAGACCTGCCGTGACCGACAATACGCCAAACAGCAGATACTTGCCCAGGATCTCATTGTTTTTAAAACCGAAGGCTTTGGCAGTTCCCACGTATTTTCTTTCTTCTTCGATGATGATGACCAGCGTCGAGAAGCACACAAGTCCGCCGACCAGCAGAAACATCAGTCCAAATACGACGCCCGCGCTGCCGAAGGCCATGACGTTGCCTTCCAGCTCCATATAGCCTGATTCGGCTCTTCGATCGGTAACGATCCAGGTACAGCCGATCTCATCAAGCTGTGCCCTGGCTTCTCTGATCGCTTCTTCAGCTTCTTCGCGTTTCTGATTGAGCAGGCTCTGCGCGTCGAGGATCTTTTCCTCGGCTTCCGCCTTTCTGCTGTAATACTGTGACTGGGCACTTGCAAGCTGGGACTTGCCGCTATCATATTCGCTCCAGCCGTAAGCCAGCTGCCGCTTCGCGTCATTGAGTTCATTTCTGGCGCTGTCGATTTTCTGTTTTGAACTGTTTATCTCGTCGATCTTGTCGGCTATGGCATTGCACAGATTTCCCAGAGCTCTGAAAGTGTTCTTGGCGGCATGCCATATATCCAGGGACAGGTCATGGGCATGTTCACGCAGATTTTCCAAAGAAGCTCTGGCATTATTGATCGCATCTTCCAGATCATAGCCGGTGAAATACAAGGCGATCACTCTGGCAAACCTGAATACATGGGAATTCTCCAGACGATCAAGAACCCCTTCCATGCTATCCGCAAAAATGTTGATCACTTCTTCAGGATGAGAGACTATCTCTTCATCAGGTATTTCATCCAGACGGGCCAAGACCGCAAAGATATAATCGGCCTCCTGTCTGGCTTCCGCTCTGGCTTTATCAAGATCGATACCTGCTGCATTCAAAGCGTTCTGTATCAGATAGAAAGCAGCCATATTGGCATTGAGTTCGCTCTCACCCTGCTCGATCTGTATCTGTCCCTCAACAAGTTCGTTATAGCCTTCGCTAAGCTTGGCTTTACCCGCAGAGATCTGGTATGAAGCGCTGGCAAGTTCTCTTGTCAGAGTCGTCTGACCGGCGTTGATCTCCTGCTGGGCGGCATCGAGTTCTTCCCTGATCCTGGCCCACTGTTCATCGATCTTCCTGTTGCCGATATTCTGCATGTTTATGATCGAAGAATCTTCAAGATCTCTTGCCAGGGAATCAAGCCTGTTTTTCAAAGGCGCAAGATCTTCGTAGTATTCTTCTTCAAAAGGAAGATATTCCCTGTCTTTTTCCGCTGTGACAAATACTCTTGTATATAGATCGTTCATCACCTCGTGATCAAAAGCGTCCTTGTCGACAAGGACCGTATAGGTCGCATTGGCCCTGACATAATCCGGATGATTGTGCAGACCGACGATCGTATAGCGTTTGTTTACAAGTGCTTCCTCATTGTTGAACGAGGCACTCAGTTCGATCGGATCATTGATGCGGATGCTGTTTGCCTGCGCAAAGTCTGCCGATACCATGCATTCGCTGTCGGTTTTGGGAAGTCTTCCTTCCACAATCTCCGGAACGCTTATTTTTGAAGTTACTGAAAGGATGGTGATGGAACTTGATCCGTTCCTAAAGAAGCACTTGCCATCAAGCACGATGACTCCTTCAGCATCCTTTACACCATCAAGTTTTCTGATCTTTGCGACATCTTCCTTTGTGACACCAAGCGATGAGCTCATCTGAAAATCCTTGAGGTTGTATCTTTCATAATAGGCATTGGCCTTATCCAGCATGCCTTTCTGCAAATACTGCGTGACAAAAAAGCCTCCTGAACCAAGAGCAACGATCAGAACGATAGACAGGAAGGAAACAAAACGTTTCTGTATCCCCCTGAATGCATCAACCCAGGCAGTCTTCTTCACCAGCTAAGATCCTCAGCATGCAACGGATGGAAATTGGTACGGATACTTGAGATCAGTCCGTTCTTCAGTTTTATTACGCGATCAGCCATCTTGGCTATCTCGACATTGTGCGTAACCATGATGACGGTCGTTTTTCTTTCTTTGACGATCTTTTCGATCACCTTGAGGACACCCTGACCGGTCGTAAAGTCCAGTGCGGCAGTCGGTTCATCAGCCAGAATGATCTTCGGATCCTTGACGATAGCTCTGGCGATGCAGACGCGCTGCTGCTGGCCGCCGGACAGAGCACTTGGATATCTGTCGGCGCGATCGGACAGGCCGACCATATCCAGCGCTTCCTTGGAATTCATCGGGTGTTTGGAGATCTCGGCGATGAATTCGACATTCTCAAGCGATGTAAGATTCGGCATCAGGTTGTATGACTGGAAGATGAAACCGATGTAGTCTCTTCGATACTCGGTCAGTTCCTGTTCGCTTGGGTCGGAAAAATCCTGACCTTCAACGATCAGCTGACCCTGGGTAGCCTTGTCCATGCCGCCGATGATGTTCAGCATCGTCGATTTGCCGCAGCCCGATTCACCAAGCACGACCAGCAGTTCTCCTTCATAGACATCAAGGTTGATGCCCTTGAGGATCCTGTTCATCTCTTCTCCGGACATGAATTCCTTGATGACGCCTTTTAAGGAAACCAGCGGTTTCCTGGTCGAATCAGTTTCAAAAGAGAAGCCCTTGTCTTCCAGATCCAGCGCGATGATCGCAAAGGAATTCTCCAGCGCTTTGATCTCTTCTTCATTGAAGAGCGAACTTCTGTTGTTCATTAAAGCGCAGCCCAAAACGCCATAAGGAGTCTTCAAAGGAATGACCAGACAGCTGTCGCCATAGATGGCGGCATGTTTCTGATCGATCCTTGGATCGTTATGGCAGTCCTTCACGTATTCAGTATTGCCGGAACTTATGACCTTGCCTATGATTCCCAGATTGTAACCGATCGAAAGACCGGTGTTGTCCTGATTGCATTTGGAAGCTATCATATAGCACTTCTGATCCGCATCATGTCTGAGCCAAATCGATGCATCGCTGCAGCCGAATTCAAAACCCAGTTTCTCGATGATGGTTTGAAGCGCGCTTTCTATCTGACCTGCCTTCTGCAGTTCATCCATTATCATCCACGCAGATTTTACAAAATACTCATTAGCGCCCATGGATACGTTCCTCTCTTTTATTGTCGATATGATAGACCATTAATCTTATTCTACAACAACAGCCATCATTAAAATAGAGGACTAGTCCTCTATTTCGTTAAGATTCTTGATCGCCTCTATATAGATCTCGACCTGTTTCTTGAACAGTTCCAGATTCATCCTTTCATTGACGTCGTGGATGTGACTTTCCTCTCCCGGGAACTCACAGCCGAAAGCGATGATGTTGTTGATGCTCTTGGCATAGGTGCCACCGCCAATCGCCATCATTTCCCTTTCTGTATCGCCGGTGACATCGACATAGGCCTTCTTTAAAGCTTTGATCATCGGCGAATTGATATCAAAGTATAATGGTTCGACGGTATTAAGGATCAGACAAGTGTTGTTTTCATCGCTTATCGAAAGAAGATCGACGACATCCTTTGCCTTGGCCTTGACCGGGAAACGCATATCCAGTGTGACATTT
>CADCPE010000005.1 GCA_902803275.1 uncultured Erysipelotrichaceae bacterium | reverse complement strand
CCAGATTGCCTTTAGGCTCTGCAGGCTTTTCTTCATACGAGGTGATCAGCTCATTTTCATCGATCGTGATGACAGCTGTCTTCTGCACGGCTTTAAGGCTGTTCTCCTCATGGCACATGACACAGGAAGTATCCTTCCTAAGCGCATAATCCACAAAACCCTTCAAAGAAAAATCCAGAAGATTGTCGCCCGCCATTACCAGGCAGTCGCATTCAACGTCCTTCGTGGCAAGCTCGATATCTCTCACCGCTCCCAGTCTTGTCTCATTGCTGGAAGTTCCGTCATCGATAACTCTCACTTTCTTGCCTTGAGCCCATTTTAGAAAATGATCATAGAATTTGTGGTTGGTCACCACGATAAATTCTTCGATATCTTCTTCAATGTCCTGGATCAGCCAGTCGAGGATCGGCTTCCCTTTTACTTCCAGTAAAGGTTTAGGGAAGTTTTCTGTCAAAGGATAGAGTCTAGTCGCGTAGCCGGCCGCTACAATAATGCACTTCATAGTTTCACTCCATCGGCACTTTCACAGATATGAAACGAATACTTTCCCTGCAGTTGCGGGAAGGCTTTCAGATATTCTTCGCCAACCTTGGCTTCAATGCTTTCAGCGTAATCCGGATCGATAAGGGCCATGCAGCAGCCTTTGAAACCGGCACCGGAGAAACGGCCGCCGTAGATGCCGTCTGTCTTGGTCATGATGTCATACAGTTTGATGAGTTCAGGACAGCCGCATTCATAGTTTCTGATACTGCTGAGCCCTGATTCAAAAACCAGTTTTCCGTAATTTTCTAGATCGCCATGGCGCCAGTATTCTGCCCCCTGACGTGCCCTGTTTATCTCACTGTAGAAATGATTGGCACGCTTGCGGAAGTTTTCCGGAAGTCTGTCACGGTATTCCTCATAGATCTTCGGATCGACATCGCGAAGTCTCGTATCCTTGAATTTGCCGTATTCGCTGTTGCTGTAGGCGAGAAGCGAATAAGCTGCGGCTTTGCATTCATCCTGACGCAGATTGTATTTGGAATTGCTTAAAGAACGCTGCAGACCGGAAAAGAAGATCGCGATCTTGAATTCAGGCATCCGATCATTCTTCTTTATCAGTTCATATGAATCATCAAGACAGTCCAGATAAAGCAGATGATCCTTGCGGCAGAGGACTTCGCACGACTGGTCAAGCTTTCCGCAGTTGACTCCCACATACTCGTTTTCGGCTAGTTTTGCCATGTTGATGACTTCCCATGGTTCAAGCTTTATTTCATTGACTTTTGCCAATGCACTTAAAAACGCAATGATGACCGACGCTGATGAAGAAAGACCGCCGATCGGCAGACTTCCCTCGATCACAGCCGAAAGTCCTGTTTTCAGCTTGTAACTGTTTGTCAGCTGTTTTGCGGCACCTCTTAAATGATCCGCCCAGTCTCCGACTTTTACTTCCGGAATACCGTTGATATGAAACTGTGCTCTTTTATCAAAGTTCAAGGATGTCAGTTCCACGATGCCGTTCAGTTTAGGAGAAAACACGATTTCAATGCCTTTATCGATCGCCAGGCCGTTTATGATGCCGTTCTGGTGATCGATATGTGCACCTAAAGGTGAAATACGATACGGGCAGAAAGAACTGTACTGGGGCTTTTTATGATAGATCTCCTGATATTTTACTAATGCGTTCATTTCGATTCCTTTATCAGGCGCAGAGCCTGCTTCAGATATTCCCCGCTGGTCTCATAATGATACTCGCTCAGTTTAGGCAGTATCGCATCGATCTCGGCCTTCTTGTAGCCGAATTCCTTAAGGCCGAGCGCAGCCTCTTCCACCAGTGAATTGGTCTTGATGACGATCTTTGTCTCATAAGGCTTGATCGCTTTGAATGAAAAGGTCTTTGACAGATTGATCCTGTTGGTAAAGCTCAGGACGAATCTGAACAGATCATCAAGCTTGCTTAAATCGGTTTTTTCAAAAATGTCTCTGGTGTATCTGACGGAATAGAGATACTGATCGACCAGTTCACCGTCTTTATCCCTGATGGTCGTAAATCCGGACATGACGATCTCATCAATAAATGAGGACAGATTGAAGTAGTTGGCACTCAAGAAGACGCCGAGGCTCAAAACCATGCGGGCATATTCGCCTTTGAGCTCAATGCCTTTTTTATTCCTGTATACGACTTTGCCGTTTGAATATGTCGGATAGCTTGTTTCAAGATCTTCAATCTCCGGCAGATCAAGGTCGACATAGAGCACATTGTCTTCAAGCTCATAATTGACTCTGACATCATAAGCCAGAGTCAGGTTGTTCATGAAAGAGCTGACGAGACTTTCGACGATATCTTCATCGCCCTGCATAGACAGATTATAGATCTCTTTGTTCATGCCTTCATCAAGACCATCGACAAATCTGGCAAACTGTTTCTTGCTCATGACATTATCGGTGTATTTATGAAGATTGATCGTAGCTTCCAGATTGTTTCTGTATTCTTCTACTGCATCGGTCTCAGTGATCTCATCGGCATATGCGTTCTCATTGATGAAATTGTTTTCGATCTCCTCATAGCCTTTTTTCTTGAGAGAAGAAGTGGTATTTGTAACCGCAGTTTCCTGCTTCTTTACTGCCTTCTGCTTTTTCTTTGAAGAAGAACTGCCCCCGGCGATCTTCTGGCGGTATGAAAGTCCGGTGCCGCTTATGCCCAAAGCGTTCGGAGAAAGATTGAGATAGGTACCTCTTCCGCCGATGTTGACCGAAGCGCCTCTTTTTCCCACTGTGGCACTGATGCCGTTTTTTGTAAAATTGAGTTTCAAGAAATTGTTTATTTTGATTGATTTAGAAAACCTTATTCCCATGTGTTTCACCTTCCATAGAAAATTATATCAATTATATTTCTCTTTTTTCTTTTATGCATTGTTACTATTGGTAACAAAAAAATAAGCAGATCTCTCTGCTTATTCGTTGCTGTTTTCAGCGCCTGTTTCGGAATCGTTGTTTTCTTCGCTGACTGAAGGATCGCTGATGATGACATTGTCATCATGATTATCTTCATAGACATTGCCGTCATTCTGAACATTTACAACCTCATCTTCATCTTCGTCTTCATCATCCGTCACTTCATTGTTTGTCTCAGGTACGACAAACTCCGGCATGCCCGGAAGATCTTCGATAGGTTCTACCGGGGTGATGACGGCAGCTTCAGCTTTATTTTCTTTCTTTTCTTCAACAGGTGGAACATCCTCGTTCTGAGAAGATGTATCAGGCATCTGTATTTCCTTATTGGTTTCCGCATCAAGGATCACCATCTTGGTGTTGCCGTCCTTATCGACGGTCCAGACGATCCTGACGGTCGCTTCGACGATGTAGGTTCCTTCCGGAGTATCCTTGTCCATTGTGATCCTGTTTCCGTCGCTCTTGAAATATGAGACGCTGTTTCCGTCTTTATCGAACTGAGAAAGGATGCGGACATTATCAAGATCGACCTTGGCTTTTTCAGGTCTTTCGGC
Source organism: uncultured Erysipelotrichaceae bacterium (assembly GCA_902803275.1). Classification (GTDB taxonomy): domain Bacteria; phylum Bacillota_I; class Bacilli_A; order Erysipelotrichales; family Erysipelotrichaceae; genus Colivicinus. Next base: position 8,623 of record CADCPE010000005.1, on the reverse strand, counting down.
AATGATGAGTTTTTCGATCTCATCTTCACTGATCTCTTCTTCCGGATCATCTGTATTTCCAGGGTTTATCTCTCTGCCCTGAACTTCATCTTTGATTTCAGGATTATCGCCTTCCACATTGCTTCCTGTATCATCGATCTTTGGATCCTGATCATTCAGGCCATCAGAAAGATTATCTGCATCGATTTCCGGAACGTTCTGTACAGACATGGCGCTTCCAAACATCTGCCCATGCTGCGGCTGATCGGCTTCCTCCTGAGTTGAATAAATTCTCACGGTGAAGTGCTCCGGTTCGCTGTCTGAATGATTCTCATCACCGGCACAGTAGTACCATACTTCATAATCGCCCGGATCCATTCCAGTCGGAACATTGATGTTATAGGCACCTTCACCTTCCTGGCTTACGACCTTATACAGCATCGTACCATCGGTTGTGCTTCCTTCGGCAATAAGAGGCTGGTTGGATCCGTCATAGATCAAACCTTCGATTGCCTGCGGAGCTGTGTAGACAGGTTCAGCCTTGCTGATCGTCAGATGATATGAACCTGTCACATCATTATGATTTGCGGCTGTAACTTTATAGTAGACGATCATCGTCTCATTGACCTTGGTGATCTTTGGCGCATTATTCAGGTTATACTCACCTTCTTTTGTTCCGTATCTGATCCTGGCGGTTGTTCCATCAACAGTAACGGCGTTTATCGGATCGCCATGCTTACTGCCGTCATATGCATATTCCTGATCAAGTGCACTGACTTCCAGATCGGCACTGACGATGCTTGCTGTTACAGGTTTTACACCGTCGATGTCATTGTGATTGTCATCGCCGATCACCTTGTAATAAACGGTATATTCACCGACATCGTATCTTGTCGGAACGACCTCATGATAGAGGATACCTGATTCAGAATACATTATCGTTCCGCCTTTTACGGAAGCATTCACCAGTTTCTGGGATTCGCCGGTATAAGTCAGCTGCAGACCTTCGATCTGCAAGTCAGGATCTGCTTTTTTGATCATGATCGTATAGGCGCCATGAACGCTGTTGTGGTTGGCTGCTTCAGCCGTATAGAAAATGACTCTTTCCACAGCTCTGCCGCGGTTATCAAGTTTAACCTCATTGAACTGCGGATAGTTTTCCTTGTCATAATACTGATCGTTATAAACATATGTTATTTCAGCTTCACTGCCATCCACGGTGCTGACAATGACCGGAGCACCCTGCATCAGATCATCCTGATATACATATTCCTGTTTGACATCAACCGCTACCTGCAGTTCGGCATTGACGATCTGTGATGTCAGTGATTCGACTGGCGAGTCTTCATAGTTTGAAGAACCTTTGATCATGTAGAATACTTCATAAGATCCCACTTCCTTGGCAAGCGGAACTTCAGCAGACCAGTTTTCATTATCCAGACTGTAGAGGATTACTCCGACTTCTTCATCAACGATGCCAGGTTCAGCCAACGGCAAAGGCTGACCAGTGTATGCAACCTTCTTTTCTTCAGGTCTGCTCACATACTGGGCATCATTGTCCTTGAGGATTCTTGAGATCACTGTGTATGTATCCATGTCTTTGTGATTTCTATCACCGACGAATCTCACATAGATATAATATGTTCCGGCATTCTCGGCTTCAGGGATCTGAGTTGAGAAATCGGTATTTTCAAGTCTGTATTCAAAATGACCGTGTCCTGATCTGCCCTCGGTAACCAGAGCGTGTGAAGATCCATCATACATCACTTCCACTCTGCCCGGTTTAGCCGTAATGACCGGATCGGCCTTGGCGATCGATACATCCAGATATGCTTCTTCACTTTGATAGTGGTTTTCATCGCCGTTGGCATAATAACTGATCCTGTAGTCTCCTGCTTCAGCGGCAATCGGAGGCAGATAGGTATAATGGCCTTCTTCGCCTTCATGATCCGTCTTATACATCATCACGCCCGCATCGGAACTGCCTGTTTCCCTAAGCAGCGACAGGTAGTGTCCGTTATAGACGAGATCATCAAAAGCTTCCGGTGCAACCGTAATTCTGGCTGCAGCCTTCTCGATCGTCAATGTCACCTTGACTTTATCATAAGTGCCGTCTGACCAGCAGTAATTACTGTAAGGAGTATATACCGATACATACTGGCCGGCCTTGATACCGGAGATCGCTCCGTCTATATCGGCACCTTCTCTGACACCGTATTCGTTTCCGTGTACCTGTCCATCATATGTCACTGTGACATCTTGCGGCTTATCGCCTATGGTCTTTCTTAAGATCGTCCAAGGGATGTCACGGTAAGCGCAATCACCCTGTTCATCGTTCCAGACATAGTTTTCCTTATCTTTAAGGACGACTCTGACTTCATAATCGCCCGCAAGAAGACCGTAATCTCCGGAAACGATCTTCATGAGATCAGGATCAAAGTAATTGAAGTCTTTTTCCTTTACATACTGTATGACAGGCAGATGCAGTGTTCCTGTCGTCTTGTATACGTAAACAGTAGATACTTCAGGAACCGTAACCTTCCTAGGGAAGATGTGCCAGTTCAAAACAACATCAAAGGTCCTGTCGTCAGCCCATCTGTAGTTCTCTTTATCTTTCAAAACGATGACTGCCGTATAAGTACCGACTTCCTTGCCGCGGTTGCCGATGATCAGCATGGTATCTTCATCGTAGTTGCTTATATTGGCATACTGGCATTCACCGTTGTATTGCAGAACATCATTCACTTCCGGTAGTGGAAGAGCTTTCTTTTTGATCACCAGTGTGACTGTGACCGGCACTCTGGTTCCATCCGGCCAGCAGTAATTAGGCATCGGCGTATAGATCGCGATGTAGGTTCCGGCGTTGATGCCCCTGTCTTCACCGACCATCTCCACGCCACTTGGGCAATGGTAGCCGTTATCCTGAACTTCGCCGTTATAGATGACTTCCACATACGCTGAAGTTGCGCTTTCAACAACGATCTTGTCACCGTCGTGTGTGTTGTTCCTGATGTAGTCAAGCAGTGAAGTCAAGGAAGCACCGGTCTTAAAAGACAGGCCCGGACGGTAAGCCACTGTTGCCTGTCCTATCGTGACCATCACGCTTCTTTCTTTCGTATCTTCATAATTGTCGTCACCGACCAGTTTATAGGAAACGGTATAGATGCCGGCTTCACGTGCAGAAGGTATTTCATCTGTCCATTCACCGTCATCAAGCTTGTACATGATGGTTCCATGAAGCGCACTTCCGCCATTCATCAGCTGCTGCATGTTGCCGTTGTAGATAAGGCCTTCAACAGCAGAAGGTTCAAGAATATATTCGCTGCTGGCTTTGTCTATCTTGTAGATGTAGGTGATATCCCTGTAGATCTGTTTTCCGTTTTCCGTGAGACAGTACACTCTGATGGTCAGAGTATACAGTCCGGCCGGGGTCCCGGCTTTGACTATGACTTTTGTTTCATAATCGGAAACAAGCGAGAAATAATCGACATTATTGAAATCCTGATCCTTGGCTGAAACAAGTTCATAGATGACTGTGCCATCTGCCTCTTCAGGCCCTCGGAAGTAGAAAGTATGAGAATGTGCTTCATCATAGACCGGCACATTTATGAGGTTGTCCTGGTTTTCCTGAACTACCAGCGCAATTTCTTTTTCGGAACATCTGGATAGCGTAAACGTCAAAACAAGCACTGTAATCAGTGCCAGTAGTATGATCGGCAGTATTCTTCCTAGATTCTTCTTCATTTCAGCTCTGCGATTATTACCTCATCAGAAACCGACAGATAATACTTTCCTGTTTTAAACCACTCAATAAAGCACACAAAACAATTTTTGTTCGTGTATTTATTATATAATAAGAAAAGACAATGGTAAAAAATAAAGGTAATAATTCAAACAAATGGCTTAAGCCTCTGTTACTGCTGCTGCTGCTGAGTGCAGGGATTTTTTTGTTTCATAAACTTTATTCAGTCACGCCAAATCAGCCCGTACCGGCAGTAGAAGCAAAGATCGCTGAAGACGGACAGTATAGCTCAAAAGAGGATGTAGCCCTGTACATCCACACCTATCACAAGCTTCCGAGCAATTTCGTCACAAAGAAAGAGGCCAAGAAAATGGGCTGGGTGTCTTCCAAAGGCAATCTCAGGATCGTCTGTGAAGGCTGCAGTATCGGCGGAGATATCTTTACCAACACTCAGAAAGTTCTGCCTGTCAAAAAAGGCCGGATCTACTATGAATGCGACATCGACTATGAAGGCGGTAAAAGAAACGCCAAGAGGATCGTCTTTTCCGATGACGGCCTGATTTTCTATACCCCTGATCATTACAACAGCTTTGAACAGCTATATGGAGAAGAACAATGAAGATATATCTGAATGTTGCGCGCCTGAACAAAGAGGAATTCGCTTATCTCAGAGAAGCCTTTGAAGGATTTGAAGGTGATGATTTTGATTCCTTCTATGCCTTCTTAAGCTATCTTGATGAGTGCGAAGTCATTCTTGAAGACTACGGTGTAATATCTGACTTCTCAATGTTTGCGCTCAAAGTCATCAGTGATGTCAACGAGGATTACAACAACATCACCCTTTCCTATGATTCGCAGATCAAGCAGGAACCAAAGACGATCATTCTGGATGCTGCCTTGCTCAACCAGAAGGGTCACAAATATCTGAAAGAGATCTTTGATTTTCCGGAATACTACGGGGAAAACCTTGATGCGCTGTATGACTGCCTCAGCGAACTGGAAGATACAGAAATAATCATCATCAATATGAATGAGGCAAACAGGAACACTTTGAAGATCTTGAGTGTCATGAACGAAGTCGCTGATGAATATGAAAATCTGATCATCAGGGAAGAATAAAAGGGGTTTATTTTGAGCAAGCTGATAAACGGAATCAGGCAGGATACTGAAAGACCTGAAACGATCGAATCATTCGAATATGTCACGATACGTATTTCGGGCATGCGCTATGCGATCGAATACGAAGCTGTGCTGAAAGGCAATGAAGCTGAAGTCGCAAAATACGGACTGAAGTTTGTTGATGGGAAAGAAAAAAGGACCATCGAACTGAAGAATACCTGTGAAAAAGAAAGGATCCTGAAACTGATGAATGACTGTGATCTTCTTTCCTGGGACGGTTTTACAGGAAGCCATCCCGAAGGAGTACTTGATGGGATCATGTTTACGATGGATGCGATCATAAACAGCAGAAAGATCCATGCCACGGGTTCAGAAAACTTCCCGCAGCACTATGATGAATTTACAGGCGGACTGTTTGGGATCATAAAAGAAGATGAAGAAGAAGATGAATAGACATCTTCTTTTTTTATGATTCGGCGATCATGATCGCAATAAAGACAAGGATACAGCCGAAGATCTCTTTAAGTGAAAGACTTTGCGATAAGACGATCCAGCCAAAGATGGCACCGAAGACCGATTCAAAGCTCATGATCAGCGAAGACAATGATGCGCCGACATCCTTCTGGAAGATGACCTGGAAAGACTGGGCGATCGCACCCGAAATAAACACGATATACAGGATCGGAACTATTGATGCATAGATGGCCTGCAGGGTCGGCTTTTCCAGCACCAGCATCAGGATTCCCGAATAAAGGGACACGGTTATCTGAGCCAGGAAAGTCAGTGCCAGCGGATCATATATCCTGGTATATCTGTCGATCAGTATGATCTGCAAGGCAAAGAAAACAGAACACATCAGAAGATAGATATCACCGATCCTGAACGTCTCTGTACCTGAAAAGCACAGGAAATAAAGGCCAAGCAGGGCAATGGCTACGGAGATCAGAATCTTTCTGCTGACCTTTTTGCCGCTTATCCATTCTATGAGCGGCACAAAAATAATATAGAGGGTGGTTATGAAACTGGCTTTGGAGATAGTCGAGTTTTCAATGCCCAGCTGCTGAAAGATACAGCCCAGGAATGCGGATGTACCGATCGCCATGCCGCTGAGGATCTCCTTTCGAGTGAATCTGTGCTTCTTCGCAATAAGCATCGGCAGAAGAGACAATCCGCCAAGCCCTTTAAAGAAGACTACGGTAAAAGTCCCCAGATTCTCTGAAGTGATGCTTTGTATCGAATAAGACAGGCCCCACATCAGTGTTGCGATAAACAGCATCAGGGAGCCGAAGAGTTTACGATTCTTCATAATCAACTTTCTGTTTTAAAAGCTTGTGTTTTCTGGTCCAGCGCGAATTGTGAAAGTATAGAGTTGCCAGGATGCCGGCCATCGTATATCCGAAAGCTGTACCGTAATACAGTATGTGAACATCATAAAAGATCCTGAGTCCGATGTCGACAAACAGATACTTGCATATGACCTGACCGAAGATCGCAATGTACATCGGAGTCCTGACATTTCCTGCAGCCCTGCAGGCGGCATTGTAGATGTGCGAAAGATTTATAAAGAAGACCCCATAAATCGCGCTTCTGATCATCTGTGTACCATAGAAGGCCACATCCGGATTATCGTTGAATCTGGAAGTAAGAAAAGGTGCAGCCAGATAGATGACGACGATCATGAAGCAGGTGAAGGCCGTTGAGATCTTCACGCTTTCTGAAACCGAATCCTGAACTCTTTCATAATCATCGGCACCGATATTCTGAGCGACCAGTGACATCGTTGCGCCGGAGATCGCTACTGATGGAAGCTGTGCCCAGTTGATGATCTTTTCCGCTATCCCGATGCCGGAGATGATCTCATTGGAAAAGCGGTTGGTATGTGACTGGACCATCATTGAGCTTAAAGCTATCAGCATGTTCTGGAATCCGGCCGGAATGCCCAGCTCACAGATCTCCTTTACCACATCAAAAGAGAAATCGATATCCCGGAAATTGAAATTGATGCCGTCATAATTGAAGACCAGTCTCAAGGTCAGGACATCCGTAACAAACTGGGAGATGATCGTCGCCAGAGCCGTGCCGACAACGCTGAGGTTGAACACTCTGACAAACAGCACGCCCAGAACGATGTTGACTATTGAAGACACGATCGAGAAATAGAGCTGATGTCTGGTATCGCCGAAGCTTCTTAAGATAAAGAAGCACATCTGCGAGGTCAGGACAGCCGAGTTCCCGATCAGATAGACTCTCAGATAGCTCAAGGCCAGATCATAGATATCCGGTGCGATGTTGCTCAACTTCATGATCAGCGGAAGCAGGCTTTCCGATATGGCGGTCAGGATCAGACCGCCGCCGATCGCAAAGACGATCGCCGTATCCAGCGACTTCTTCAGCATCCTGAAATTCTTCGCTCCGTAATAGCGCGCAATAATGATCCCAGCTCCCATGCCCAGACCGTAGAAAGTGTAGTTGAAGATGTTGCAGATCCAGGTGCAGGCACTGACGGCAGACAAAGCCTGCAGGGAAACATAGTTGCCCACTATCAAGGAATTGGTGATATTGTAGAGTTCCGAAAAGATCATGGAAACAAATATCGGCCATGAGAAAGTGAATATCAGCTTTGTAATGTTCCCTTCCGTGAGGGAAACCGCGTTTGATTTTGCCATCAGAGATTCCTTATCCGGTAAAAATATTTATCAACGAGCTCATCATTGTGCTTGGCACAGTCATCATTCATGAATGCCATGTGTCCGTTATAGTATACATCAGGCTTGAATCCTCTTTTCACCAGTATTTCCACCATCTGAGTCAGGATGGCGTTCTGCAGATAGATATTCGGAATGCTTGAAGTTGAACCGACTTTCATTTCGAAGTCTTCAATCTCCACTGCGGCATCGCCAATCAGGGAACAGTTGTCCAGCACGACATCGGCCACATCCTTAAGTTTGACACCGTCTTTGTGTTTACATCTTAGATATTCGGAATACTCCACAGCTGTGATCGCAATGACAGGGATGCCTTTTTCTTTGGCTCTTAAAGCTGCATCGACAGGAGCGATGTTGTTGCCGGAATTGGAGATGATGATCATACAGTCATCCTTGCTGATGCGATGATAATCAACGATCATCTTCCCTATGCCGTAAGTGTTCTCGATCTGGTATGACTTTGTGATTTCCTGATTGCCAGTAGCGCTTGGTTCAAGAAGCGCGCAGTAGTTGGCAGGTGTGGCAGCTCGCCAGAAAGCATCATCGACAACCAGATGGGAATGTCCCGTACCAAAGCCGTATATGATGCCGCCTTTCTGCGTCGTATCAGCCAGGATCTCAGCGGCTTTTAAAATATTATCGCCTTGTGTCGTTCTGACTTTTTCTACGACCCTATTCAGTTCTTCAAAATACTTTTCCCAAGCTTCCATTTTCACCTCATCTGTATTTGGCGGTCTTTGCGATCCTGCCCCAGTGTTTCTTTACCAGATTCTGCCACTCTTCTTTTCTTATGAGTCCGCCGCAGCTTAGTATTTCATAATCCACAAAGAAGAAATTATAGAAGATATCCGTAGAAACAAAACCGTTTCTGATATAGAAATCCCTTCTTCTTACTCTTTCTTCGCTATTGCTGGAATTCTGCTTTACTTCTTCGATATCGATACCGATTCGATATCCCTGATACTCTTCTTTTATCTTATTAAGAATAACCGTTCCGTATCCTTTGTTTCTGAGTTATTCTTCAACGCATATATAACCCAGATATGCGATATCCTCAAAGATAAAGAAGTAGGCCATG
>CADCPE010000004.1 GCA_902803275.1 uncultured Erysipelotrichaceae bacterium | reverse complement strand
CTTGCCTCGTCAATCAGTTCATCGACATTGGTAGGATTGAGAGTGTAGGCTTTCCTATTGTTTTCTTTAGCCAGTTCATGTGCCAGCATCACTCCAAGTTTTGCTGGATGTTCACTACCGCCCACGGCGTTTCTTGTATCTTCATAAAGCTTTTCATTGATCTCCATGACTCCGGCCTTGCAAGGCATGGCGCTGCCGCCTCTGCCGACAAAGACATCAATATCAGCGATATCCATATGATTGAGTTTCAAAAAATCCAGGATCACTTTCTTTCTGAAAGGCATCTGATCATTGACGTGAGGATATTTCATCAGCTCCGGCGCATCATGAAAGATGCTTTCTTCACAGAGCCTTTTCTCGTCTTCATAGATACTTATCTTGGTCGAAGTTGAACCGGGATTTATAATAAGCAGTTTCATATTTCTTCTTTATGATACTATGTCAGGACCTAAAACCGAGAGTCTATTTTTTTGATCCTCTGATTTTCCTGAAAACAAAAAGGAGGATCGCTCCTCCCTGAATACTTATCATGCCTGTGCTTTTGATCCGGCTTCCTTGTGCTGAGCGTATCTGATCGAATAGGCACAGATGATGTCGATCCATATGATCATATCGGAAAGATATGCATACATGAGTGTTTTATAATGAACCATTATCACCGCTCTTACAAACAGCAGAATAAGGACCAGGACAAACAGATAGATGTTCTTTTCAAATCTGTCCAGTCTTCCTGATGCGTATGATACCAGAATAGTGCATACACCGGTAACCATTACTGAAAACATGATCTTCTGGCTATCCAAAGCCGGGTATTTACCGCCCGCTTCAAGCGAGATGGCATTTACCAGCATCATGGCAAAGAACAGCATAATATATTTCAGTGAATTGCTATGAGGGATCTTATAACCATAGAAGATATAATATAGGACCGCAATATAGCTCAAACATATGAACATCGTCTTGGATCTAGGAACATCGGCGCCTAAATGAAGGATGGTCTCAATAATGCCAAAAGCGGTCAAAACTATTGCAGCCAGCAGAAAAGCAGCCTGTAAATTGTTCAGTTTCAGTTTTTCTTTAAAATTCATTCAATATACCTTCTTTCGGATAATATTATATCGTCATGTCTTCCTTTTACATAAGGATAATTAATAAGCTGCTGAACAGGCATCAATGTTCAACAGCTTTAATCCTTTTATTGATCTTCAAATACCTGGCACTGTTCAAGTAATGAGATGATCGGCAGATGCTGAGGGCAGGCTCCTTCGCACTGTCCGCAGGCGATGCAGTCGCTGGCTTTTCCTTTGTGCAGCGTGACGATCGCATATTCTCTCTTGGATCTGAATTCCGGCTGACCCTTCTTGCGGTTTTCCACATTGAAGATATCAGGGATCGGGATGTTCATCGGGCAGCCCTTGGTGCAATAGCGGCACTTTGTGCAGGCAATGCTCTGATCGGCATCGATGGCTGCCTGAGCTTTATGAATGACTTCATATTCGTGTTCGTCCATCTTCTTCATATCAGTCATGAAACTCAGATTGTCTTTCATCTGATCGAGGCTTGACATACCGCTCAATACCGCCAGGATGTTGTCCTGACTGGCGACGAATCTCAAGGCCCATGACGCGTAGGACATGCCGTTGTTTTCTTTATCAAATATCTCTTTTACGCTGTCGATCGGATCGGCCAGGATACCTCCTTTGACAGGTTCCATGACCACTACCGGCTTGCCATGTTTCTTGCAGATCTCTAGATTGAGCTTGGAATTTACGCCTGGGTTCTCCCAGTCGGCATAGTTGATCTGCAGCTGGACAAATTCCACATCCGGATGTTTCTGCAGCAGTTCTTCCAGAAGTTCAGGATCCGCATGAAAAGAGAAGCCGTAATGTCTGATCAGACCCTTGGCTTTAAGTTCCTTCACATAATCCCAGATATGGTAATCATCGTATTTCTGATAGTTGCTCCTTTGGATCGCATGCAGCAGATAATAGTCAAAATATCCTGCCTGCGTTCTTTCAAGCGAAGTCTCAAATTCCTTTTTGGCTTTTTCCTCGCTGTCGATCTCGGCGTTGCACATAAGCTTTGTAGCCAGCGTGAAGCTTTCCCTTGGATGTCTTTCGATCAGTGCCTTGCGGATAGCCTCTTCTGAGCCCGGATAAGCGAAAGCCGTATCGAAATAGGTGCCGCCTGCCTGCAAAAACAGATCGGCCATCTGCGCGGTCTGCTCGACATCGATGCTTCCATCTTCCAGCTTAGGAAGTCTCATCAGACCGAAACCCAGTTTAAACTTGTTGTCAGTAGAATAATTATCCATTTTCTGTTCCTCTTTTATATAAGAATTATAACATTCAGAAGGTCATTGCTTATTCATCTGTGATTACCGTTTTAATGTCTTTGTATTAAACTTAAGAGGAAGAGGGATCATATATGAAAACAGTAAAGTATCTTTTGTTGCTTCTGATAATACTGAGTGGATGTTCAAATAAAAATGAGGAGGTTGTTCCTGTGGAAGATAAATCCGTTTCCTATGTACTGAACAGATCTGTTGAAGTTGACGGCAGACAGGGCGTCTGTTATGAAAACGGCTTCTACTGGGTCAGTGGTTCAAAGACCCTGGCCAAGTATGACAAGGACTGGAATCTGATCAGTCAGAACAAGGATCCTTTCAAAGGCTATGAGATCGAAGTAAACCACATCGGCGATATCGATGTCTACAACAACGAACTCTACATCGGCGCCGAATACTTCATGGACGGTGTCGGTACCAATATTCAGATCGCTGTCTATGACGGTGATACCCTTGAACTTAAGCGTACTTTCCCGTTTGAAAGTGACAGCGGACAGCTTGAATGTTCCGGGATCGCGGTAAATCCTGACAAGCGCACCGTCTGGATGTGTTCTTGGGTAGGTGAAGACAGCGGCAAATATCTATATAAATACGATCTTGATACTGGTGCATATCTGGGCAAGGTCGAAATGAAGGATCCGCCTAAATGGCTGCAGGGCATTGCCTACTATGAAGGATGTTTCTATTTGAGCTCCGATGATGGCGATGCGGATAAGGATGAACCTGATCATATGTACAGAACACAGATCGAAGATGACGCAACTGAATGCGTTCTATATGAAGAAAAGGCCTTTGATGATGTCATAAAGCAGGGTGAGATCGAAGGTCTGACTTTCGATAAAGAAAAACAGCAGTTTCTGCTGCTGTATAACCGCGGAGCAAGGATCATCTTGGGCATGCCTTCCGGTTTCTATGAAGGCTATGACCACGAGATCTCGGAAGTCTTCATCTACGATATAAAAGACTAGTTTTCAAGATATCTGACGCTCTTGCCGTGCTTCAGGGCATAATCGATCTCTGATCTTGTCGAATCACCGATATAGCCGTTCACGTTGATCACAAAGATCTCATCGGCCATATCGATTTTTCTTTTATGCATGTCGTCGAGCATTTCCTTGGTTTTGGTCAGAGTTCCCTCATCCATGTTTTCCCAGACTTCATTGTCACCGCTGTGACCGAATAATCCGACGCTTATGACGATATTGCCTTCCAGTGTCAGTCTTTTCTGAGCTTCCATGAACTGATCCTTGAATCTTGTGGAACCGCACAGAGTTATGACTTTATAGTTTCCTACCATAATTAAAGTTTAATATATAAGAAAATTCCGTACCACATGATACGGAATTGTTTGTTTATTCTTCCGGAGACCAGGATTCAGGAACGTTTTCGATCGTGAGCCTGCCATCTGTCTTGCAGGCTACCTGATACTGATCTTCATAGACGATCTCACCCGGAAAGTTGGTATAGACAACATAGTAGGGGTGATTGTATCTTTCCAGCAGCCACATGACCGGCTTCATCATCTTCATCATGATGTCCGCATTTTCCGTCTTGAACCAGCAGACGACGCTTTCCTGTCTTTTGCACGGTTCAGGCCACGGAAGCTCGTTGGCAAACCAGTCGTCGATCTCACGGTAAAGACCGGCATCTTCTTCATCCATTACATCATCTCTTAACATCTGCATGCAGATGGAGAAGATACCCTTGGCAAACATGGTGTTCTTGACCAGCTCTTTGCCTTGGATCCTTACGTATTTGAAATCGTTTTTCTTTTCGTTCATTGTTCCTTGTCGAGTCTTTGTCTTTCGACCAGTTCAGCGAAGAAGCCTTTCTTGGCGACGAGGTCTTCGTATTTGCCTTCTTCAATGATCTTTCCACCCTCCAGGACCAGGATCCTGTCACAGTGTCTGATCGTTGAGAGCCTGTGGGCAATGACGACTCTGGTGCATTTGAGCTTATCAAGAGCCTCGGAAACCTGACGCTGAGTCTTGTTGTCAAGAGCACTGGTAGCCTCATCAAAGAACAGGATCTTCGGTTTAGGAGCTACAGCCCTGGCGATCATGATCCTCTGCTTCTGGCCGCCGGATACGCCGCCTGAACCTTCAGAGATCATCGTCTGCATGCCCATCGGCATTTCTCTTATATCGTCAGCCATGCCTGCGATCTCCGCTGCTTCCCAGGCTTCATCAAGCGTCAGGGTCGGCTTGGAGATGGCGATGTTGGAATAGATATCGCCCTGGAACAGACCGCCGCTTTGCATGACGGTACCGATCTTCTGTCTTAAAGACTTGAGATCGATCTTTTCAAGGTCTTTTCCATCATAGTAGATGGCGCCTTTTTCCGGCTTTTCAAAGCCCAGCAGCAGTCGCATGAGCGTGGATTTGCCGCAGCCCGTTCTGCCGACGATCGCGACATATTCACCCGCTTTGATCTTTAGTGAAAGGTTGTTTACGATATACGGACTCTTGTCGTCATATCTGAAGGAAACGTTGCTGAGCTCGATGTTTCCTCTGATGTTGGTGATGATCTCTTTGTTTTCGGCAACTTCCGGGATCTCATTGAGGATCGGCTCTGCCATCTCCAGGATCGGCTTGAGTCTTGCGACTGACAAGGCCATTGAGGCAAGTGATGAGAACGCGCCCATGACCATGCCGTATGTTGAGTTGAACGCAAAGTAGTTGGCCTGACCTATTCCGGTATTGACAGCCATGTAGTAAAGGATGATGTTGCCTATCAGTGATACAGCAGTAATGAGAACGCTGTTGATCTTCAAGAACATAGGCGGATTGTAAACATATTCACTTTCCTTGGCGTAGTGGTTCAGCCATTTGCTGAAAGCACGTTTTTCTGCACCGGAAAGCTTGATCTTCTGAATGCCGGTAACCAGCGCATAGCTTAAGCCTGAACCTTCGGCAGCCAGCTTCATCTGTTCGCCTGAGATCTTGATCTGCAGCAGTGAAGACAGTACGCTTAACAGAATGGATACCATGATGATGATGATCGAAGGGATCACAAGGCTCGGCGCAAAGCTGAAGATCTGATTGACATACATCAGTGATGACAGGCCTGTCAGTCCCAGCGAGAAGACAAAGCTTGACAGCATGCTGCACAGCGAATTGATCGAACTTGCTCTAGATGATAGTTCACCTGAAGAGAACTGCCTGAAGAATTTGGCCGGAAGTGACAGCACTCTGGCCATGACCGCTGCTTCAACAGAAAGCGAGATCTTCGAACTGATCCTGCTTGAGATCAGCGTGTTGGAAGCGTTGAACAGCTGTGAAGACAGTGTTGAACAGACTATGAAGATGCCGATCGAAACCAGCAGTGACAGTTCCTTGCTGTTGAGGACCGGGCCGGCCAAAGCCTTGTTAAGTCTAGGAGTGATAAGGCCGACAAGCGATACGATGACAGCAGAGACCGCGATCTGGACGACATCTTCGACCGTAATGCAGCGGCGCATATAGGTCAGCAGATCCGGGATCTCCAGTTTCTTCAGTGGCAGAGGCCGATAGAAACAAAGCGCATCATCGGAGATCTTTGCAGCAGCATCGTTGCTGTTGATCTTGATCTTTCTGCCTGTCTCCGGATCGTTATAGTAGTAACCGAGGAATTTCTGCGGAAGCAGAGCTACCGGGATCCCGTTTCCCTCAAGGAAACCCAGGATCGGTCCGTAGGCGTCTTTGTACCAGCCTTCATCGAGCTTTATTCTTCGGCGCATGATACCATGCGGTCTTAATGTGTATTCCAAGGCGTCATCAAAATTATCAATGCCGTCCTTTATTTCCGTAGGCTTGATATGGTAGTATTTCAGAATCTCATCGATAGCTACCTTGCCGCGCTTCTTGTCGACATCGATCAGGCGGCGTCCCAGGATAACTCCGGCAGCCTGCATATAGGAGTCTTCAAGAACTTCTTGATCAGATAGTTTTCTTTGTTTTATTTGTTCATCAAACCAACCCATCTTATACTCCTTTATTCATTCGAAATAAGCTCCGCATAATAGCCGCCGTTGTTGTAGAGCTCTTCATGCGTGCCTCTTTCTACTACTTTGCCTTTGTTTAAAACAATGATCTCGTCACAGTCTCTGATCGTGGAAAGCCTGTGTGCAACAACGATACAGGTGATGCCGCGGTCCTTGATGGCTTTTACGACATCATATTCCGTCTTGGCATCAAGCGCGCTCGTCGCTTCATCAAGGATGATGATCGAAGGGTCCTGAGCCAGGACTCTGGCAATCTCCAGACGCTGTCTTTGGCCACCGCTAAGATCCTTGCCGCCTTCGGTAAGCTTATACTGATAGCCGTTTTCTCTTTGCATGATGTCCTCATGGATCGAAGCATCTCTGGCAGCCAGGATCATTTCAAAATCTTCGATGGAGTTGTCCCACATCTTGATGTTGTTGGCAATGGTATCTTCAAAAAGGATGATATCCTGGTCGACGACTGCCAATGAACCGGTAAAGACGCTGCGGTCGATATCCTTGATCGGTTTGCCGTCAAACAGTATCTCGCCTGACCATGGGACCTGCAGGCCGGAGATCAGTTTTGAAAGGGTCGATTTGCCGCATCCTGAAGCACCGACAAAGGCTACGCTGTGTCCCGGTTCCAGTTTCATGTTGAAATCTTCGATCAGTGGTGGAGCAAGTCTCGAATATCCGAAGGTGACGTTTTTCAGTTCAACATTTCCCTTAAGCTTAGCGTAGTCGATATCGTTGCTGTAAGGAACATCGTTGAAATACGGATCGTCCGGATAGCTCATGACGTCTTCGACTCTTTCCATCTCGGTCCTGGTCTCCTGGATCGTCTGGCTTGCGCCGATCAAGGACATGGCCGGTGAGACGAATGAACTCAGATAGTTCTGGAAGGTCATGATGGCACCGATAGTGAAATTGCCAAACATCGCATAGTAGATGCCTAGGAATGTAACTGTATATGATGCAAGCGAAGATACGAATCCCGGTATCAGTCCGAGATAGATGTTCGCCTTGGAATATTTGACGTTTGCCGAGTTCAGGGAAGCCTGATAGCCTGACCATTTTTCAAAATAGCCGTTTTCTGCACCTGACGATTTGATCGTTTCGATCATGGCGATACCGTTCATGGTGGTCGATACGAGCTTGCCCGAATCTCTCATCTGAACTCTTGAGAAGTTGATCCTCTTCTTTGAGATGTATCTTGACATCAGCAGGTTGAACAGGACTGAAGCGATACCGACACAGGTCATGACTACCGAATACCTGAGCATGACGAACAGGTAGAAGAACATCATGATCGCATTCAAAGCCAAAGGTGCGATCGTGTCGACTAAGGATGCAGCCAGTGAAGCGTTGGTACTTTCTCTTTGCAGGATATCACCGACCATTCTCTGTGAGAAGAATTCCATCGGCATCCTCATCAGCTTCCACATATAGGATGTTGAACCGACGATCGAAAGCTTGCCGTTGATCTTCAAAGAGTAAACGACACTGACGGCCTGCACGATGATCTGCAGGAAGGCCAAAAGCGACATGAGACCGATGAAAGGTCCTAGCCATCCCTTATTTACTCCGGTCAGAAGTCTGTCCATGAAGATCTGGGACATGATCGGGTTGATGATTCCAAACAGATAGGAGATGATCGTGGTGATCGCAACAAAGGCGATCAGCGGGCCTGTGCCCTTGAGACGTTTCTTGACGAATTCGAGAATGCTCTTAGGTTTGCCGCTAGGTACGAAGTTTTCACCCGGTTCGATCATCAGAACGATACCGGTGAATGATTCATCGAACTCTTTCATCGAGACGGTGACTTCGCCTCTGGCAGGGTCATTTAAAACAGCTTTGTTGCCTTTGAAACCATCCAGGACGACAAAGTGATTGAAATTCCAGTGGATTATACATGGGAACTCGCCCTCGTTTTTCAGGGATTCGGGTTCAAAGCGGTAGCCTCTGGCATCAAAGCCGTAGTTCCTGGCAGCCATGAGAACATTCTTGGCATTGGAACCGTCACGGGAGACGCCGCAGTCATAACGTACCTGTTCAAGCGGGATCCACTTGTTGTAGTAGGCCATGACCATTGTTAAACAAGCCGCACCACACTCCAGTGCTTCCATCTGCATGATCATCGGAACTTTTGCGACTTTGTTAGTAACCGGTTTTTTTATTTTATCTTTCATAAATTATTTAAATAAGAAGCTTATCGGGTGGATCCTTTCGGTAACGATCTCAACTTTATAGTTTCCATCAGGGATCTTTGCATAGCAGATGGCGATAGCTCTGCCAAGATCATCATACTGAACAAATTCAACATCAGCTTCAAGATTGCTGATCCTGACGCTCATGCCTTCCTTGATCGTTTCTGCATCTTTACCGGTCAAAACGATCTCGACAGCGCCGTCCTTAACGGTTCCCGCCGCGTTGATCGTAGTCTCCAGATAGTCAACGTTTGCCCAAACGACTATGCCTACCAGCAAGGCAATAACTGCAGCCAGGACGATCCAAAGACTCGGAGTACTGACCTTAAGATAATCATCAAGCTGTTCAGGCGAAGATATCCTGTCTAAGCTTTTTTCTCTAAATATGGTTTCGCTCATTATT
>CADCPE010000003.1 GCA_902803275.1 uncultured Erysipelotrichaceae bacterium | reverse complement strand
GTATTCCGGGCAGGAAAGGACTCCCTTGGCTATGCCCTCACTGATCTCCTTCTGGCTCACATCGTTTTTGAAACAGATCAGCGTTCCCTTATCTCCCTCGATGGTCTTGTCGTAATGCCATAGCCATTCTCCGTCTTTCCACACGGCCATTTCTCTGTATTCAAACAGGAAGATGTCACCTTCACTGTAATCGCCGATGAAGCTTAAGCCATACCTGCTTTTCGTGATGTCAGGCAGATCCAGTTCAAACGGCGAGATCTCCTCACAGCTGAGAATATCGTCTATCTCAGGATAGTTCACATATCCGGCGATACCGCCGTTAAGATAGGTGATGTCTGCTGCCAGTTTATAGAAACGGCCGTTCTCAAGCCTGTCTTCATAAAGCGAGATCTCATAGGCCGGATCGATCATAAATGTACGATCATCCATCTGAAAGATATAAACCGTTTCATTGTATTTCTTTTCTTTGAATAACTGATCGGTGGAGTCCTCGATTCCTGGACTGTCTTTCCTGCCGCATGCAGCAAGATAAAAAAGTCCAAGGATCAGAAAACAGATGATCAGGATGTTTTTTCTGTTTGACATGATCGCTCCTGCCGTCTACTCCGCTTTGTCGACAGCTTTTTTGGCAGCCTTGAATTCATCTACTCTGGCGCGCATCTCATCATCCATGTTCCACAGGAATTTGAAGGTCGCCCATGATCCCAAGACCAGGATGCCCGGTAGCAGGACGCAGAGAGCCTTGATGCCGTTTATCGTAGCCGGTGCTTGAACAGCCAGGGCTCCGTTATATCCTACCAATCCAAGCAAGAGCATCGCAGCGGAGTTGCCGATCGTCTGCCCTACTCTTCTGCTGAGATTGAAAGTGCCGTAGATCGATCCTTCCGTTCTTTTTCCGGTGATCATTTCGTTGTAGTCGATCGCTTCGCCTACAAGTCCCCATTGCATGTATATGGAGATGAACGCAAAACCCATGGCGGTATTGCTCCAGATGGCATAGACCCACGGGTTGACACTGGTAAGCATGAGAGCGCCAAACAGCGTTACATACAGGATGCAGCTTATAAGCAGACCGTAACGGATCAGCCTCTCCAGACCGATCTTTCTGGCGATGATAGGTCCCGCTATGAAGATGATGATCATGGATGGGGCGCTGAAAAGCGTGCCATATCCGGCAATGGAGATATCGCCCAATACATCCGAATACATGTAGTTGTTGAGGGTATTTCCCACATACTGCATCGTGCAGATGAAGAGTCCGTGAACGCACAGTGCCACAAAAGGACGGTTCACTTTCATGACTTCAAGGATATCAGTGGCCTTTATGTTGTCGGCTTCTTCAGGATTGCTATGCGTATTGTTCCTTTCAAATGTCAGCGCATAATGTCCAAGGCACATCGCAAAACCGATCAGGGCACAGATGCTTGCACCGATGGCGTAACCGGTCGGATTGCTCTCGCCGTATTTTTTCAGAAACAGCGGCATGATGAACAAGGCAATCAAAGTGGCACCGGCACTTCCGACGCCTCTGGCAGAAGACAGTGCAGCTCTTTCCTCATCGTTATCGGCCATGGAAGACAACAAGGAACCCATCGGTATATTGAACATCGTGTAGGCTCCTTCATACAGGATCTTCATGATAAACAGGACGCAGAGCCTTGTGATACCCGCAAACAGGCTTGGTGCAGACCACAGGGCAATAAACGTTACGCACAGTAAAGGTGCAGATCTCAGTATCCATGGACGGAACTTGCCTCTACGGCTGCTGTTTTTCGCAAAGGATCTGTCTATATAGGCACCCATCAGCGGATCGTTGATGAAATCCCAGACATTCCAGATAAGTAGCAGGATGCCGATCGTTCCCGAGCTGATGCCCAGTGCATCCGTACAGTACATGGAGAAGGTGCTGCTCATGAGTGCGAAGGTCATTACACCTCCGGCATCTCCAAGACCGTAGCCTATCTTGTGCTTAAGTTTCAGTGAATCCTTTTTCTCTTCTTTCATAATTTTCATAACCTCTCCTATGCCATATATTCATTTTATTGCTTTTCTTCCACAAACCATACCGGCAGATCCTTGATGGTGCAGCTGACGCTTACTGTCGTATTGCCTTCAATAATTTCACCCTGTCCTCTTAATCTGAACCCGCTTTCGCTGCAAGGGAGTCTGACGCTGATCTCATTTGCTCCCTGATCAAACAGCGGACATGCCAGTATCCTGTCGCCGCACATGAAGCAATCCGCTTCTTTTTCATAACTGTCATCTCTTAAAAAGACGGGATAGATCATAGGGAAATCGTCTCTTATGCATTTATCCATCTGTTCGATCAGATACGGCAGCAGTTTTTCCCTGAGATCGAAGATCTTCCTTACCGTATCCATCATATCAGGATAGAGCCAAGGCATCGTTGAATCTTCGTCTATCTTCCAGGAGTGCAGGACAAACCGCGGCAGGAAAACTCCATACTGCAGCCAGCGCACGAACAGTTCCCTGTCCGGTTTAGGACCAGAGAAGCCGCAGATATCAGGACCGAAGAAACAGAAACCCGAAAGAGCCATCGTCATGGCCTGATAGTGGTTGTATCTGAGATCATCGAAACTGGTATAGTTATCGCCGGTCCAGGTAGTCGCGATGTTCTGACTTCCGGCAATGGCGCAGCGGGTAACGATGAAAGGCGTTGAATTGCTTTCTTCGGCGGCTTGTCTGCTGGCTGAGGCCATCAGGTATGAAAACAGCGGCTTGATGAGCCTTGCCCGGATCTTCTTTCCGAATCCACAGGCATAGACATCCCTGTCATGGATGTCATATTCATTGTTGTCGTTCCAGATGTCGTCATATCCAAGATCGACCAGCTTTTCCTTTACGCAGTTCTTCCAGAATCCGCAGGCACCCGGGTTGGTGAAATCCAGATAGGAGGCATATCCTCCCCAGAACGGAAATCTGGCCGGTGTTCCGTCTTCGTAATGCAGAAACCAGCCGTTGTCTGCGATGTATTCATAAAGCGGATGGTCATCAAGAAATGCCGGCTTGACATTGGGGATGATCTTTAACCCTTTGCTTCTGAAATAAGCGGACAGTCCCCTGGGATCAGGTATCTTGTCTTTGTTCCAGTTGAAAACGTAGCGCTTGTCAGCTATCTGCGTATAGCCGCTAGACAGATAGAAAGCTCCGGCTTTGATCCCGTATTCATCACAATTGCCGATAAAGGATCTCAAGCGCCGATCGGCATCCGTTGCGTCAGTATATTCCATGGTCGAACCGCAATAGCGGAAAGCCCAGTCAGGCACCTTTCCTATACCGCCGGTCATGTTTATGAACCTGCTTACTATCTTCTTGACATCTCCGAAGATGATATAGAAGACCATATTTTCTTCTTCGTATCTGATCGAATTGAACGGTTCGTAGTAGTTGTCGTGTTCTTTTCCGAAATCGATATCTCCCTCACTGTAGGTGTCATAATAGATCCCATAGCTGCCGTTGCTGTTTTCACAGATATAGAAAGGCAGATACTTATACAGCGGATCGCTGTACATCGCTTTGAAGCCCATGGCGTCATTGGTGTCGAGCCGGTAGTGATGGTGGTTCTTGTTGACCGGGCCGGACTTGTCTCCCAGACCATAGATGAACTGATCCTCCTGCCTGCAGGTATAATGAAAAGAACCATCTCCCAGTTCACCGGCAAAATTATACGCGAGGCCGTCTCTGTCCTGATAAAGGATCCCCTTGCTGTTTTTTATGGTGATGCGGAAATTGAACAGTTCGATCCTGACATCATGGCCGCAATGTCTGAAACTGACACTGTCTTCATCCTGGTCAACCAGCGGAGAACACAGTTCGAAACCTTCCCGGGAAAGCTTGTCTCTTCTCTTGTTTTTTTCATTGCCATGCGATGGATTGATGCTGAAGGTCGGAAGGATATCCCCGTTTCTGATCAGAGACACTCTGAGCATATCCCTGATGAAATCGATACGCATGAAAACACCGTCACATTTATATATGCGGGTATGTTCATCGGCGTGATCCAGCCTGAACAGATGTCTAAACTTCATGCCTTGGGCTCTCCTTTTACAAGCATATTCTTCACCATTTTACAATACGAAGGCCTTCCCATCCTGGTTTCCTTTTCATTGAAACACAGCACCTTGCTGTTTTGCCTGCTGCTCTTTTGCCATAAAGGAAGATCCGGACTGTTTGGATCGGCCTTTTTTGCGAAATTGGCCAGATAGTCCATCATCTGATCCGATACTTCATAATCCCTTTCTCTGAAAGGACGCCATGAAGTTTTTAGGGTTCCCAG
>CADCPE010000002.1 GCA_902803275.1 uncultured Erysipelotrichaceae bacterium | reverse complement strand
TTTTTTTGTGTAAAAGGGCTAATAGCTGATATCATATATTTAAAGATGAAGTTTACAGACATTCTATCAGTTCTTACCGGCCTGGCGATATTCCTTTATGGCATGGAAGTAATGGGAAGCGGTTTTAAGCATATGGCGGGCGGAAAGCTGCAGGGCTTTTTGGAGAAACTCACCAAGAAACCGATCGTCGCCTTGCTTGCAGGCATGCTGGTAACGGCTTTGGTTCAATCATCAGGTGCTACGACAAGTATGCTCGTGAGTTTTGTCAATGCCGGGATCATGCGCGTTGAGCAGACTGTCTATGTCATTCTGGGAAGCAATATCGGTACCACGATCACCGGCCATCTGATGGCTCTTGATGTCGGACTGGTTTCTCCTTTTTTGGCTTTTGCAGGTGTATGCCTGATCATGTTTGTCAAAAACGATTCGCTCAATGCGATTGGCGAGATAATGATGGGTCTTGGCTTTGTTTTCATCGGCATGGATACAATGTCTTCAGGGCTCGCGCCTCTAGGACAGTCACCATTCTTTTTAAAGATCCTTTCAAGCATGCAGAATCCTTTGGTCGGTATCCTTATCGGTTTCGTTCTGACCACGATCGTTCAGTCTTCTTCTGCTTCACTGGGCATCATCCAGTCTCTGGCTAAAAGCGGACTGGTCCAGATCAAAGATGTCATGTTCTTCAATCTTGGTCAGAATATCGGGTCATGTACGACGGCTATGCTGGCATCGCTGAGCTTCAACCGTGATGCGAAGCGTGTATCGATAATCAACTTCACGTTCAACATCGTGAACGCCTTGCTGTTTACGATCTTATATTCGATTCTGCCGTTTGATAGATGGTATGAAGCGCTGGCTCCAGGCAATGTCGTTAAGCAGATAGCATTTATGCATACGATAACCAATGTCATCACTTCGGCTGTCTGTTTCCCGATCGCCAGATCGCTTGCGAAGATCGCTTATCTCATCATTCCGGATCAGGGAAGCGAAAAAACACTGCAGCCGGAGGTTATACCTACTTTTGAGATGGAAAACAATGCTCAGTTCAACATCTTCGCCATCAATATAGAGATGTACAATATGTTTGAAATCGTCAAACAGAATGTCTATATCAGCTTCAATTCCCTGCTGGAACACATTTCAGTCATGGATGCAGTAAACAGGAATGAGGAACAGGTCAATCGTATAAGCAAAGGCCTTTCAAGGAATATTCAGATCCTGATGGCTTCAAATGCAAACATGCAGGAAGCGAAGCAGGCATCATTGCTGTTCTCGATGAATATCGATCTTGAAAGGATATCCGATCATGCTGTTAATATTGCAGAAGCTGAAGAAAGTCTGATCACAATGGATTCCTCGTTATCGGTAAAGGCTTATGATGAACTGAGCGAACTGACAGATATCGTAACGCAGTCATTTGGTGCGATCGATGATCTTATCAGCAACAATGACAGTAAACTGGTTGAACTTGTCAAAGAAAACGAAGAAAAGATTGATGAATTATGCAAACGCAACCGGAAAGCTGAAATTGAAAGGATGAAAAAGAAAAAAGATCAGCCTAACTCCGGTATCGTATATTCCGAATTGCTTATTGATATCGAAAGAATAGGCGATCATCTGATCAATCTGGCAGAGAGTCTTTCAGAAAGCCACAAGAATAGATAAATTAAAAAACAATTACAGGATCATAAACCGCAGATAACCTGCGGTTTATTTAAGGATAAATGAATCAAAATCAATATGGCCATTCCCTCTGTAGGTAAAATACAAAGACACTTTTTTCATATCGGACAATTCAATCAGAACTGTTTCAGATTCTGAAAATCCGTCATTTTTATCCAGACGGATGGTGTTCAATACAGGACCGTGAAAAACTTCCCTTACTTCAAACAGACCCTCATCGCCTCTGGTAAAGACACTCAGATATAAAGATTCGGCAGGTTTAAAGTACTTGAAACCGGCAGTAGATCCATCACTCATATTTCTGATAAACTGTCCCGGGTCATCTTCTCTGTCTTCTCCATCTTGAGAAAAAGCGGGATGTTTTATTCTGATGCCTTCAAATTCCTGACCTTCGCAGTTGTCAAGATAGTGGACAGCTCCGGATCCGGAAGTAAGATGACAGGCTATATAAGCGCCATACTTTCCTTTGTTGTCAAGAGGCTCTCCGTTTAGACCACAGCTGGTCATCTCGGACTGTTTGAAAGATCCATCGGGATTTCTTTTTAATTCTTCAGCAACCCCTTGCCTGGCATAGACGGAATAGTTGCTCTGACGATGAGCGAATATATACCATTTACCGTTGATCATGATGATCGAACCATGATTGTTTCCTGTATAGGAGACTCTGTCTTTCTCGTTCCTTCCATTGAGACCGATATCACCATTGTCATGAAGTATGCCCTTATAGGTGAATGGTCCTTCCGGCTTGTCGCCAAAGCTATGGCAGAGTTCATGAGAGTTCATTGAAGAATAAATGAAACAGTATTTATCATCAACTTTACGAATCGACGGTGCTTCAAAAAAATCATGGCCCGGATCAGGACAGCCGCTTATTTCGACTTTTCGGCATTCGCTTTTCATTGTGCACATGTCATCCTCAAGCTCTGTCACATGAGCACCTGAAGATAAGGCGATTGAACCAAACTCTCTTTTCAGGAAATCCCAGCCTGGATCAGGAGAAAAACCTACATACAGATATGTATTGTTTTTAGCGAAGTAAACTGCTGGATCGAAAGGGTATGGATCGTTTAACTTCTGTCCGAGAAGTGTACCCTCCTTGTGTTTTACATGTCCAAGGAATGTGAACGGTCCTTCAGGACTGTCAGCTACGGCAACACCGATTGATTTTGTGCCGCATGGTGCATAGTAAAGATAATACCTTCCGTCCTTGCCTTGCGTGACATCCGGAGCAAATAAGGGATTCAGTTCCTCTTTGTTCAAGGGGTCCTGATCCTTGCGGTAAATCACACCATGAAAAACCCAGTCAGAAAGGTCGTCAAGTGGAGCACTCCAGAGAACATAATCATTGTCACAGAAAAAGCGTGAACCGAAACGATCGTGGGAACCGTAAACATATAATCTGTCATTGAAGATATGAGGCTCGCCATCAGGTATGTATTCGTAATTGGGAAGATAAGGGTTAAAAACCTGTTTCATGTTTTCAGTATAGCAAAGGCATCTCGGTTTTCGATGTCCGTCTTAAGAAAAATAGAAAGTTTCTGCAGTCAGCCATTATGCTTTTACTATATCTGAGTTATTCGTTGTACAATACTCTTATGAAACAATTCTTTAAGAAAATATTCATATTGATCTTTTGCGTGTTGATGCTTATGCCGTCGGCTTTTAAGCTAGAAGCCGAAAACGATGAAGCAGAAACCATTCATTCTACTTTTTATATAACTACGGTTCATAAGAAAAACTCATATGAAGTCAAATTCGATAAGAATTGGTTCAGGGAAGATGCGAGGATCTATTCGCATGATCTGGCCAAGATCTCGCTCGCAATGGCAACAGCAGCCTTCAGGCCGCACGAAGCCAAGGCGGGAGAAGCCGATGTCAACCTGACGGATTTCTTGACCCAGGCACATTTTAAAGATCTGAGAAGTGATGATTATGACAAGGATCCGAATATGTATACGATCTCCACTGTCATGGGACATCAGACAATCGGCGAAGGTGAAGATGCTTTTGAACTGATCGCGGTAGGCCTGTGCGGACAGGGCTATGTCGATGAATGGGAATCCAATTTTTCGATCGGTGACGGCCTGATGCATGACGGTTTCAGAAGATCTTCACAGCTGGTTTATGACAGGATCTTCGGATATATTGCTGCTGAACATATTGAAGGTCCGAAAAAGATCTGGATATCCGGCTTTTCAAGAGCGGCTGCAGTGACCAATATTACAGCTGCAAGACTTTCGGATTCAAACGTTTTTGACCAGCAGAGCGTCTTTGCATACACTTTCGCTTCGCCGAATACCGTGATCGAAGAAAATGATGACCGTTACGAGAACATCTTCAACATAGTAGGCAAGATCGATCCTGTTCCGGCAATCCCTTTTGCGGACTGGGGCTATGGAAAATACGGAAAGGAACTCTATCTTCCTTCACTGGAGACCGATTCTGATTTTGACGCAAAAAGCCTTAAAGCCAATAAAGTATACAAGCAACTTACAGGAATCGATTACTGGTATAATCTGGAGACCAACGTTTCGATCAGGATCCTGCTTAACTACATGCTGGAACTGTGTCCTGACAGACAGACATACAAGAAACATCTGCAATCTAAGATCATCCGCCTTTATGAAAGTCATGATATAGTCGGCGTTCTTTCAAATCTGCTGGACATTGCCAATGATCCGGAACTTATAAACGATGACAACAGGGAAAGCGCCAACGGTTTCCTCAATTATCTTTTATTGCTTCTTTCGGATTACGGCAACAACAGTTCCATGTTCCGCCACTGGAATCCCCAGGCGACATTGAACGCCAATTTCGTGCAGGCTCATACTCCAGAGCTTTATGTTTCCTGGATCATGTCTGCGGACAGCGCGGAAGAACTCTTTTCCGATTCTTTACATTATTCGGCTTTCTATATTGATTCACCTGCGCTTGTTGAACTGATTAAAGACGGGGAGGTTATTGAAAAACTCGAACCGTTCTATAGAGTTGATGAAGATGGCAACCAGGTCATCCTGATCCCGGAGAAGGAAAGAATCACTCCAGAAGAAAATGTCTATATCAGCTATGCGGAGAATCAGATCGTGGTTCTGGTGCCAAGAGATCATGAATATATCATAAGTCTGAACATACCGGATGATTCTGCAAACTTTTTCTATGAACTGGATTATTCATTCGGCCGAAAGTTTTCTAACCAGACCACGGTATACGGCTCTTATCTCAAAAAGAGCGACTGCCTGTGGATATTCTGCTATCCGGATGGAAGAACTATATGGGATACAAACTACGAATATGCTGATGATGAACACTTTGCTGAAACAATTGAAGCCAATGCATCTCAGCAGCTGTATTTCACCCGTATGAATTTCTTTAATATGTATTGGAGAAATGCCGTGATCGCGGTTTTAACAATCGTTTTCTCAATTATTGCGATCTTAGTGCTACAGCTGTCCTATACGATAGGAAAGCTCAGATTCAAAAGAACAGTAAAGAAAGGATGGCTGTCTTCTGATATCAAATACAAGCCGTATCCTTTCATATGCGTTATCGGCATGTTCCTGCTTTTCAATATCATGGAATTCAGCAGAGCTCTGTTTCCTGAGGATAAACTGATGGTCGTACTGTTTAAGACTGGTATCAGCATCCTGAGTATCCTTGTTGCATATATGGGATATAAGAACAGAAACAATAATCTCAGCCGTTTTATCCTGATAGCGGTAATCTGTTTCGGTATCGCTGATATCGTCATGAGTTTTTCTACATTATTCGGAGGCCTGCTGCACATAACAGCCTACCTGATTCTGACATACGCATTTATCAAGGAAGACAAGCCTGAACTGAACCAGATCATAATCTTTGCGGTAGCATCAATTGTTGCAGTCATATTTATTCTGAATATTGAAGGACAATACGGTTTGATGCGCTTTGTTGCGATTATCTATGTATGCACAGCTATACTTATGGTCACAACATCGTTCACAATGCCGAAACGTATTTTTATTGGAGCTGTTTTGCTGTTTATATCCGGAATACTTTTGATCCGTAACGAAGTCGAAGGAATGACTTTCCTTAGTCACATGATTTCACTTGGCATCTATTATTGTGCAATCGCCACGCTCGCCAGTGCCGGGAACCGTATAAAGCTTCCGAAACTGGTTCCGGAAGAAATGGTGGAGTACGATTCCAATTAAGATAGTCAGACACAAAGAATAATCTTAATCGCAACATAAGGATACCTTTTTCGTTTTTACGTGAAATTGTATTTGGCCATAAAATCACATTCAATTAATTGGTGTCATACTTAAGAAATGACACTTTTTAAAATGATTATCTTATTATGGACCTATGCTTTTATTGAATCACTAAAGTATAAGCTAATTAAAGATACATTAATCCAATTTAATTTGATTAAGAGAAGTTTAAAAAGATTAGTATTTATCAGGTTATATTGAATTCGAATAAAAATAAAACATCTCAGATCCGAGATGTTAAATAATCAAATGGGGGGACCATGGATTATAACTCGAACCCGAGGCATTTTACAGAAGTTATTTCAAGTAAAATGACCATTTTTAAGGAAAACAAGGTGAATTTACTTCCTTGTTCCTTGAAAACTGAATCAGTTGGATTACAAAGAAGTTATCAGATCAAGCGAGTGCGATCGCCTATGACATAAAAAGTCAGCGAATAAATCAAAAGTCTTGCGATGATGAATCTGATAATGGAAGGCACTATCA
>CADCPE010000001.1 GCA_902803275.1 uncultured Erysipelotrichaceae bacterium | reverse complement strand
GATATCGTTCCGGTTCCGGTACGGTCCTGTCTTTTTTCGCCGTTTTCCAGCACCCATCTGCATAAATCCAAATACTGTTTCATTTGATCACCCGCCTTTTTCTATCTATTATACATTCTGATCATTCTCATCACAGACCTTATGCACCAGTTTGGCAACACAAAGATCATCATTGCTGCCGATAATGTGTTTTGCTGCCTTCTGTGCCTCCTGCTGGCCGTTTTTAACACAATAGGAATTCTCAAAGAGTCTAAACATCGAGATATCGTTGATACTGTCGCCTATCACGACCACTTCTTCTTCCTTTATGCCTTTAAGCCTGCAGTATTCCCAGGCTGTCCTTCCTTTATCTGATTCTTTTGCAGTGATCTCGATATTGTCTAAAAAGCTGCCGATATAGATATTCATATCCCTGAAGATCTTCTTGCATTCATCACAGACCAGTCCATATTCAGCTTCGGGAATGAACACCGGTTCCATCCTGATGATGTTTTCACTTAGAACCGCACTTGTATCCATGCCGTATCGATGATGACTGCTGCCATAGACCCAGTCAAAGATATCTTCAGCCATCGCCGGCGTATAGGTGCTTCTGATCTGTCTGATCGCTCTTTCTTTAAAATCCTTTAACTCCCAGGTAATATAGGAAGCATTTATGCCATGATATATGATCGGGAAACCGTAATGGACACAAAGATCATCCATCACTCTGATCTTGTCTTTGCCTATCTCGTGGATCATAAGCTCTTTTCCATCTTCATCAAAAAGAACAGCCCCGTCATTGCAATTAAGCACACAGTTTCTGATTTTATCAGTCACATAAGCGGCGTCCCATCTGTTCCTTCCTGTTGCCAGCATGAAAATCCCGCCTGCTTTCTGAAATCTTTCTACAGCCAGGATTGTCTCATCGTCGATTTCGCTATTATCGTTCAATAATGTGCCGTCACAGTCGGACACGATCATCCTGATCACATCTAAATAATACCAGAAAAAAAGCGGTCAATAATTTCATGACCGCTAGATCTGAATGAATCTTATGATCGGGATCTCTGTGCCTGTATCCACTCCTGTCTAGTCAGGATATTGGCTTCATCATCCTCGATCGTATCAAACTTTGTCCTGTATGTTCCATAGGCATAGTGTCTGAATCCGCACTTTTCCTGTACCCTCTCAGACTGCTTGTTTGAAAGGAAATGTCCGCACAGGATCGCGTCAAGACCAACCTGTTTGAAAAGGTAATCGATCACGGCGCTTACCGCTTCCGGCATCAGGCCCTGTCCCCAGTAATCTTTTGAAAGCACGTATCCGATCTCCCGGCACCTTAGATCTTTCAGTTCCGGAAATCTTTCTTCGTCGTACTTTTCAATACCCAGTGATCCGATGGCTTTACCCTTGTATTCCAGCGCAAAGGTCTTCTTTCCTTCAATAAAACTCTTCAGGATAAGTTTCGATGTCTCTTTGCTTTCATGCGGAAGCCACCCGGCCATCTGCCCTACACCGTCAACAGAGGCGTACTCGTAGAAGTCATCGAGATCTTCATTTCTCCAGGGGCGAAGGATCAGACGCTTTGTCTTAAGGATAGTATTGCTGATATCTATCTCGCTGTTCATTGCCTAGCAGCTTTTGATCTGACAGGAAGCCATGACTTTCATAGCGGCATCCTTCAGATCCGGAGTTACTCCGGCTGTTGCGTTTTCCACTACATACATCGGAACTTCCGGATAGTAAGCCTTGATCAGCAAAGCGTTGGAGATGACACAGATATCCGTACAAAGACCCACGAAGGTAAACGAAGTAGGTTCGCCTACATATTTCCTGATGCCTTCCAGCGCTTCGATGACTTTCTCTCCGCCGAAGGTCACCTTGGTGACGA
This sequence comes from uncultured Erysipelotrichaceae bacterium, assembly GCA_902803275.1. Taxonomy (GTDB): domain Bacteria; phylum Bacillota_I; class Bacilli_A; order Erysipelotrichales; family Erysipelotrichaceae; genus Colivicinus. The sequence continues at coordinate 1,247 of CADCPE010000001.1, read as the reverse complement.
TTGCACAAGGCTTTGTGCTGTTTTCATCCAGAGCCGCCTGAATCTTTTTGTCAAGCATCCAGCCTTCGCTTTTTCTAACACAGTGCACTACTGGAAGATTATGGCCTTCCTGCGTATCAAGATAATTCTTTTCATGAGTATCATAAGTCACGATCATGCTGTCGAATCTATCGCTTCTGATCAGTTCGGCGACGTTGTCGACGATCTCGACTGCTTCCTTGGTGCCTAATGAACCGTCAACAAAATCCTTCTGCATATCGACAACGACCAGGATGTCATTTTTCTTGTTTTCCATTTTTCTCTCCCTTTTATAAATGGCAATTATCAATTGCCATTTACTGTAATTATTCGATTTTTCTTTTCTTCAGATCAGTCTTTACTCAGTGCCGCTGCTTGTTGGTGCTGGGCTGCTTGAGCTGCTTGATCCGGATGAGATGTAAGGATTCAGCTTATGAGCCATATCCTGTGCAGTCAGAGTCTGCAGATATACTTTGCCCGGCCCGGTCAGAGTAGTAAGGAACAAGCCCTGTCCGCCAAAGAGGATGTTCTTGAAACCCGATACCTGTTCAACATCGAAGGCAACAGTCGATTCAAAGACGGCAACGTGACCGGTTTCAACCTTGATCTTCTCGCCTTCCTTAAGATCTACTTCAACGACTGAACCGTCGATCTCTGTCAGCATCGTGCCTTCGCCGGAATATTTCTGCAGGATGAAACCTTCACCGCTGAACAGACCTGCCCAGAAATTCTTGTTTACTGAAGCATCGATATGAACTGTAGGATCGGCTACCAGGAAGGCAGACTTCTGTGCGAAGTATTCATGATCGGCATCGATCTTGAACTCCATGATCGTTCCTGGGAAAGATGCAGAGAAAGTGATGTCTGAATCATCCTGTGTTGCAGTGTGTGTTACGAACATCAAAGAAGCGCCCGAGAACATTCTGCCGATGGACTTCAAAAGACCGCCTTCAGCGTTTGTCTGCATTTCAATGGTTGGCTCTTCCCAAGCCATGGCACCGGACTGTGTAATAACTGATTCACCGGCATCCAGCTTGACATTTACTGCGGGGAATGAACCGCCAATAACTTCATATTTCATTATCTATAAACCTCCGTTTTATTAATTCTATTATATAGGGTATATGCAATTTTTTATAGTCTATTCTGCTTAAGATAGATAGCCAATACCTGGATATCGCTCGGATTGATCCCCGAGATCCTGGAAGCCTGTCCCAGCGATGACGGTC